>JACRFB010000046.1 GCA_016218045.1 Ignavibacteriota bacterium | reverse complement strand
TCGCTCCGGGCTCATTAAGGACGCTGGGCGCACGTCGTCCCCGGGCTCACGCCCGGGGCTGGCATGTGCCGCCCTCCGCTTCGCTCCGGGCTCGTGGTGTCGCCCTCCGCTTCGCTCCGGGCTCCGTTGAAGGTAGCAACGTGGAAAGTAGCAACGTGGATCGGAGAAACGTTGATCGTGTTACTTGTTACGTGTAACGACCGTTGTGTCGCCCTCCGCTTCGCTCCGGGCTCATCCAGTCGCCCTTCGCTGCGCTCGGGCTCTGTTGAACGTAGCAACGTTGAAAGTAGCCACGTGGATCGTAGAACGTGGAACGTGTTACGTGTTACGTGGAACGAGCCTTGTGTCGCCCTCCGCTTCGCTCCGGGCTCGTGGTGTCGCCCTTCGCTGCGCTCGGGCTCCGTTGAAAGTAGCAACGTGGAAAGTAGCCACGTGGAAGTAACAACGTGGAAAGTACTTACGTACCCCGTGTTACTTGTTACTTGTTACGTGTTACTTGTTACTTGTTACGTGTTACTTGTTACGTGCCACGTGTTACGTGTTACGTGTAACGTTCAGCGTGTTTCCATCGCAGCCGCCGCGGGGACGTAGGTCAAACGTATCACATCGTCGGCGATGTGTTCGTGCGCGATGAGGCGGAGCGGCGGGCGGGGGCCGGCGAAATAGGGTGTGCCGTGACCCAGCACGACGGGATGCAGGTAGATTCTGTACTCGTCGATCAGGCCCAGATCGGTGAGACTGCGCGCCAGGTGCGGACCGGCAACTTCGATCTCACCGTCGTGTTCGGCCTTCAACACGCGGATTGTGCGCGCAAGATCGTCACCAAGCAGCGTGGCGTTGGGACCAACCGACGTCGACGTTCGCGAAACGACCCATTTCGGCTGCCTCCGCCATGCCGCCGCGAAGGCCTGCTCATCCTCGTTCCACTCGAGATGATCCTCGTCCCAGTAGCGCATGATTTCGTACATCCGGCGGCCGTACACACTGCCCGCCTGCCGCTGGGCTTCCACAACAAAATGACGGAAGAGCGCGGGACCAGGCGCAAAGGCCTCATGGTCCACATACCCATCAAGCGACTGGTTCATACCAAAAACAAGTCTGGCCATATCACGTCCTTTCCTTTCGCGACGGCGTGGCACGCATGCCATCAATTTTTCCTTGAAGATCCGCAATTCCCGCCCTTCCCGCAATCGATTCCGCCTCGATCCGCGCGTCGCAGGAGTCGGCGTTCCACCTCCCCAGTGTTCCGCGAAAAGTGTTCCAGTCGCTTCACACACTCACACATCAACGGAAAGTGCATGTAAAGCATACTTGACATTTTGTACAGGATGCTGTACATTCGTCCGGCATCGATGTAACATCAATTCAGACGCGATGAAAACGAATCTCAGGAAATACCGCTTCGAACGGGGCGATTTGAGTCAGCAACAACTGGCCGACATGGTCGGTGTCTCGCGACAGACCATCATCGCGATCGAGCGTGGTGATTACAATTTGTCGGTGAAACTGGCCCTGCTGCTGGCCGCGAAACTCGGCGTCACCGTCGAGGAACTTTTCTCTCTCGAAGACAAAGATCTCACGCGATGAGCGGCACCGGCAGAACTGTCGACGCCCGCACGATCCCCACACTGTACCTTCCACCTTCTCCACCGCGCATATGAAACGAGACGCCATCTTCTTCACCGCCACCGCCATCGCCGCCGCCGGACTCGTGCTCACCGCACTGGGCAGCGAGGCCGGCCTCATTCTCTTTGTTCTGGCCTATCTGCTGCGTCCCGCGCTGCGCGAGTTCGGCTGGGCTCCGCGTTTCGCCGACGAGCGCGAGGCCATGATCCACTCGCGTTCGGGCGACATCGCCTTCATCGTCACCATTCTCGCTGCAGCGGGATTCACGTTGTGGCGCATCGCGCTCGACCAGCCGCCTGAGGAATTGTACGAACTGATTGCCATCGGGCTCGCCGCGCGCGCCGTGACGGGACTGGTACTCGCGGAGGACTATCGCAAGGCGGGCGCGCTCATCATCGGTGCCGTGGGATTTTTTCTGGGCATGTTCATCCTGCTCGACGCGGGCTTCTCGGCACCCGGAATTGTCGGAATCGGACTCGCCGCGCTCATCGCCGGGGGCGCCCTGCTCGCGCGACGCTTTCCACTCGCGGCCGCCATTGTCCTTTCCGCACTTGCCGCGCTGATGATCGCCGCGTTCGACCTGTATCGCTTCGAACACAACACCGCCCCCCTGTGGCTCTTTGTTGTCACTCCCCTGCTGCTCGCCGCGGCCTGCCTCTTTCTCGGCCGCGGGAACGACGACACGCCGGTACCCGCCCGTCTTCGGTCCATCGTCTTCGGCGCTCTTGGCGGAGCCGCCGCCGTGGTGTTCGCCCTCCTGCTGCTTGCCGGCAGCCGCTCCGAACGAGTGCGCGAATACGCGCAGGTACGGCATGGGAACGCGGGCGACCAGCGCGTGCTGCAAGGCCTCGTCTGTACAGGAAGCTTCGAGACCTGGCCCGACGGCTCTCTCAAATCCGCAACACTGGCCATTGCCGACACGGTGTCGGGACGTGTGCTTCCCGCGGGAAGCAAGGTGCACTTCTACCGCGACGGATCCTTCCATTTCTGCTTCCTGCCCGGCGAGGTGGAGATCGACGGACATCTCTGCCGCGGAGGCGGCCATGATTTTATGACACACCTCTATCCGGACGGTTCGCCGAAAATCATCTGGCTCGCGCGCGACGAGATAATTCAGGGTCTTCCCTGCGCACGGTTCGAGTGGTTCGGCGATGTGTTCGGCGGCGCGTCCGACGTGGTCTTCTACCCGAACGGCACACTGAAACATGCAAAACTCTCGCGTGACGCAACGGTGCAGGGGCTGGAATTGCGCAAAGGCGACCATGTCCTCTTCGACCGTAACGGGAAACTCGTCTCCGCCCCGCAGTCCCGTTAAAGCAGCACCGCAGCTCCGCATCTCACACCATCCGGAAAACTACTCGCATCCCATACGACTCACTGTCACGGAGGAAACCACATGAACAAGGCACTGATCACTCTCGCCGCCACGTCGCTCCTTTTTCTTTTCAGCACCACGCACACACATGCCCAGCAGAAACAGGCGCTGCGTCTCGGCGTGTACGATTCGCGCGCCGTTTACGTGGCGTGGTTTAATTCGCCGTTGGCCGAAAGTCCCATCCCCGCTCTGCAGAAACGCATGAAGGATGCGAAGGAGCGGAACGACAGCAAGGCCGTCGCGGCCTGCGAGCGTGAAGGACTACTGCGCCAGGCCATGTCGCACGAGCGCGGCTTCGGCACCGGATCCATTCGCGCGATCATGACGCGACTCGCCACACAGCTCGAGCAGATCGTGACCACGGAAAAACTCGACCTCGTCGTTTCAAAGTGGGAACTGAACTACGCGGGCGCCGATGTCGTGACCGTGGACATCACGGAAAAAATCATCGCGGCCATCGGTGTACCGGAGAAGATGAAGAATATCGCGCGGGAGATGGAGAATCATCCCCCGGTCGAAGACGCCTTTCTCATGGAAGACTGACCGGCACGTGGAGGGACGTCCCGTCGCACCTTTCAGCTAGGCGCGCTCGACGAGACACCGTGTCGCGAAGAACGTGGTTGTCGCGCTGTGCCACCCTTCGACTCCGCTCAGGGTGACACACCATCGTGATCCCACCCTCTCCACTCCCAAATCCTATCTCCTATCTCCTATCTCCTCACTTTCACCACCATCCTCACCGCCGTCTCGCGATGCGTGCCTTCACCAATCTCCGCCGTACACATGTAGACGCCCGGTGCAAGCGGCTCGTCGATGTGTAAAACGAATTGTCCCGCGGACTGCTGTCCGTCGATGAGCGTCCGCACGAGACGACCGAGCGCGTCGCGCAATTGAACTCGGAGCGTCGCGGGATTCGAGAGTGTGCAGACGAGTTGTGTAGAGGATGCGAACGGATTCGGTGTATTGGGCGAGAGGTGCAGCAGCGCGGGCGCGGGCACGTCCGCTGTGTGTGAGATTGCCGACTGCCACGCGAGCACGGCGATGCTGTCCACCAGCCAGCCGTCGAACACGGTGCCCTCGTCACTCTGGAAGTTGAAGCGCAGTTGTACGCTGTCGCGTCCGCACCAGGGCGTGAGATCCATGGTCTCGTCGGCCCAACTGCGGCGCAGACCATCGTAGCCCGGCGTGTTGACGGGCACCTGTTTGCTGGCGCCGTACGCCTTCGAGGTGTAACGCCCGGTGAGCGGCGTCCACGCGTCCGAGCCCGCGCGCACCTCCACGAGTCCGTAATCGTTGTTCGATTCGATAAACCACTTTGTGACAAATCGCAGTTGCGCGGCAACATACGTGCGCAGGTCGAGCGGACGCCGCAGCGTGAGGAACGAGGAATCGCGGTTGATGGAATTGCCCGCGGGACTTTCGGTGTAACAGAATCCTCCGCGCGCCTTGTCGTTGGCCTGCCGCCCCCATCTGCCGCCCGCCACCCACAGGACGTCGCTCTGCTCCGCCCCGTCGGCCAGCAGCGTCTGCGCATTGCCGATGTGGAAAAACACCGAGTCGCGCATCACACTCTCGTCGGTGCTGATGGTCAGAAAGACGCGCACGGGATCGCCGTTGGATGTGACACCCGGAAGTTTTGCCAAGCGCAGCGCAAGCGGATCCGTCTGCGGGAACACCACCGCGGCACGCGACGGATCGGTGTCGACGAGCGGACCATCCACCACAACAGACAACGAATCGATGCGGCCCGTTGCCGTTGCACCCGCAAAGCCGAGCAGCAGTGTCACACCCGTCGCATCCTCTTGTACATCCGATGTTGCAAGGCGCACGTGGGGCACGGCCATGTGTGCAAGTTGGATGTTGGCCTCGAGTTGTTCGTCGGCCAGCGCGAGGATACGCGACGGCGGCGCCCAGAAGT
The DNA here is from genome assembly GCA_016218045.1 of Ignavibacteriota bacterium. Taxonomy (NCBI): domain Bacteria; kingdom Pseudomonadati; phylum Ignavibacteriota; species Ignavibacteriota bacterium. The sequence goes on along the minus strand of JACRFB010000046.1, from coordinate 144,784 downwards.
TTTCGGGATAATTGCCGATCTCAGGTGTGAGCGCGATGATGGGCCGGTGCGCCGTTGTGTCGCCGTACATCCAGTCGTCGGAGTCGCCATTGGTGAGGTAGTTCACCGTCTGCCGGCCCGTGCCCCATGTATAGCGGTTGTGTAGCGTGAGCCGCTCGCTCAGCGATCGGAACAGCACACTGTCGCGAGTATCGCGGTCGCTGTATCCCCACGGGAAGATCAGCAGATTTCCGTACGTGTGATAGTTCAGCGCGTACTGAAAGTGTTTGCGATTGCAGAAATCCCGCAGCGTCGCGGTTTCTGCTTCGGAGAAACCCGAGGGTCCGCGGTAATTGTCGCGTGACGAATCCGGACTCGATCCCGTGTTGTCGTTGCCCCAGCGGTAGCCGTAATTCCTGTTGAGATCCACACCGAAGGCCGGGCCGAACGGCCTGCGGTTCTTGCGCCACATGCCTCCGCCCTGCGGCTTCTGCGCCTGATTGTAGGCATACCCGTCGGGATTCACAACGGGCACAAATACAAGCGCGGCGCGGTCGAGAAGTTTGTGTATTTCGGGATTGCCCGGATACTGTTCGATGAGATACCACATGAAATACATCAGCGCCATCAGGCCCTCCGGTTCGCGGGCATGATGCAGGGCGGTGTAGAGTACCGACGGAGAGGCGCTGTCGGGTGATGCGGTCAGGGTCACTGCCACTATCGGCCGGCCCTCGATGGTGCGGCCGATGGTGTCGTTGGCGGAGAGCAGCGCGGGTGCGGCCGCGCGCATGCGGTCGAGTTCCTGATAGAATTCCTCGAGTGTGAGATGTCCGCCCATGCTGCCCAGCCGGAACTGCGCGGCGCGGGAGCCCACAAGCGCCTGCATCGACGGAAGGCGCTCGCCGCGCATACGATCGGCGTAGTGCCGGTCCCACTCAGGAATCAGAACGGAGTACGCAATGCCGTGTTTTTCGAGCAGCCGCCGGTCGTCGTCGCCGGCCCAGAGTTCGATGCTGTTCCCGGGTTTGACCCGCGCCTCCTCCAACGGAAAACCGAGGCGCGCGACGGTGGCAACATCCACCGATTCGGACAACGGGATACGAATGGAACTGTAACGCTGCTGCGCCATGGCGAGGCCGCTGCAGAGGAGGAGCAGTAGTAGAGTCTGTTTCATGCGGGGAAAGTTTTGGAAGGACGCCGGTGGAACACAGGGAGCAACCTACAACATCCTCCCTCCCAGATCCTAGCGGATTATTCCACGACAAACTCCCCTGAGCTCACGATTCGCGTCCCGTCGCCGCTGCGGATGTGGAAGTAGTACCGTCCGCGCGCAAGCTGCCGTGTGTCGAAAGTGATGCGGCCGGAAAAGAGACGCTGCGGACCCACCCGCCTTCCGGCGGTATTGGTGATATGCAGAAGCAGCGCGGTGGGTGCGGCCTCGTGCATCTCGATGGTGAGCATGCCGCGTGTCGGATTCGGGTACAGACTGTGTGCGACGGGAAGCGGATCGTGCAGGCCGCTGCCCGTACACGGCGTGTAGGTGAGAAGCCGCACACCGGTCCATGAAGATACAAATGGCACCAGTGCGCAGATGTAGGAGAGATAGATTTGATCGCGCCACACACCGATGCCCCAGGTGCCGATGTCGTTCGATACTCCGCCGTAGAAATTACACGAATCGGGTCGCGCGGGATTCGACACATCGAGCACGATCATATCACTCCTGCCGGTCGAGAGAAACAGACGCCGGCAGTTTCTGTCGAGAACCATTTCGTTTGTGTGACTCGGACTCGCGAACCAGTTGTTGTCGGGGCAGTTGTACGGATTCCACCAGCCATGCAGACGTATCGATGCCGGCTTCCGCACATCCAGCACTTCCATCCCGCAGTAATCCGCGGCCACGTAGAGCAGCGAATCGTCGAGCACGGCATTGTTGTAGGCCTTCGGCCGATTCAACGGCGTGTACATGACGGGATTACACCAGCGTCCCACTTCCACCGGCGCTGTCGGAATCGTGCAGTCGATGATGCGCACACCGCCCGCATCGTAACAGAGATACACGATACCCGCGCGCACGTCCATGCCACGCGCGTTGTAGAGATTCGGATTCGGATTCGGCACCGGCGGGAAATTGATGTCGGGAAGATATTGCGACAGCGGACGAATGGTGCGCGGATCCGACACGTCGAGCACGACCAGTCCGCTCTGCATCGCACCGAGATACGCGTACGCACCCTCGACCACAACAATGCCCGCACCGCTTCGTGACGCAGGAACGACGTACGTATCCGTCACCACGGGCGCCAACGGATCCGTCACATCCACAATTGCCATCCCGCCGCTCTGCGGATTTGTGAACGTGTTGCCGAGTGCGATATACAGCCGGGTGTCCTTTTGCGAGAGATTCATGACGTCGAGCGTGTCGAAGGCCGATACCGGAATGTTCGCAACAAGCGCGGGAGTGTCGGGCGATGATACATCGTACACGCGCAGCCCGGCCTCCTTGTTGGCCACATACAGATACGGGCGGTCGAGGGCGTCGTGCTGCATGGTCATCGTCATCGTGGCACACCCCGACGGAATCTCCGACCGCAGCCGGAAATTCATCGTGCTGCAATCCTGGCCATACACCCGCGCCACACACACGGCGCACAGCAGAACACCAAACAGAAGCTTCATCGCGGCCTCATGCAGAAAGCGTTGTGGCCCAACACTGCCGTTGGGCACGGAGATAGATTATACCAGGTTCGTGGGAATGCTATAATCTATCGCGCCCGTCAGAGCAAATCAAGATGGCCCATAATGCAAAAGCCCCCTACCGGGGGCTTTGCGGAGCGGACGAGACTCGAACTCGCGACCTCCTGCGTGACAGGCAGGCATTCTAACCGACTGAACTACCGCTCCAATATTGCGCCTTCCGAAAAAAGCGTTCACAAATATAGGACTCCGCGGCATTGTACGCAAGTGGAAGTGGAAAAAACATTGCACGCGGCTGCGGAGGAAGGTGTTTGTAGCAGTGCGTCTGCCATGGGCGCTTGCTGCGGGCGTCGCTCAACGGATGAAGATCAACAGAACGCCCTGAAACCCGAGCAGTGCGAGCAAGGCGAACAGAGCTGATTGTGCCCGCGATGCTTCCGAGACCGCGCGTGCGCCTTTGAAAAACAACAGATAGAACCACACGAAGTAGACAAGGTACACCGTCCACAGAAGTGCCTGCCAGATGGTTGGCTCGTTGAGCTGCTGTTCATACCAGGCCATGTCGAGCAGGCCGATCCAACCCAGGAACGCGTCGGGAAGGTCGTGGAGCATGCTGCTCCACGAAGCGACGCCGATCCCGAATCCGAGAATCATCACGACAGTGGGGAAAGTAAGCCGCTGCGAGATACTGGACGAGACGAAGGTCATGGCGCCGCAGGCAAAAAAGAAGGCGAGAACGTACCCCGGCAGCGCCAGAAATATCGCCTCACACGCGCAGGCAGCCCCGGAATCCACGCGCAGCGTAGTAGGACTCGGCGCCGTTGTGGTAGGTAAAGACGTGGTCGAAGCGGCGGTCGCAGAATAGCGCGCCGCCACGGGTTCGAATGGCCGACGGCGTGAGTATCCAGCTCGACGTCTTCAGATCGAACTCCCCGAGCGTCTGCAGCATACGATACTGGTCCTCGGTGAGTATTTCAATGCCGATGGCCGCGGCCACGTCCATAACGTTGCCGGCGGGTTTGTTCGCCTTGCGCGCTTCGAGCGCGGCACGGTCGTAACACAGACTCCGCCTGCCTGCGGGACTCTCGGGCGAGCAGTCGAAAAAGATGACGGCGCCTGTCTTTTTGTCGCGGCTCACAACGTCGGGTTCGCCGCCGCTGTCTTCCATCCTCTGCAAGGTCTGCAGAGCCGCTGGCGCGGCTTTGAGGCGCGTGAACACATCGGTCCACGCAAGACCCTCGTGCCGCCGCGGATGTTTTTCAAATCGCTGCTGAAGGGTGGTGATGAGTGTGTCTTGTTTTGTTGATGTCATGTTCGGATCTCCTTCTCATGAATCCGCACGCCGGATTCCGGGGATGCGGGTGTTCCTCCCATAACACATGTTGCTGCTTCTCGGTTCTGTGCCCATGCAATACGCCGGTGCCGCGGCCATCCACACGGGGTCCGGTGCTTCGTTTCATGCCCAATTTTTGACACGGTATCCGCTCACATCAGAATAACATCCGCTCAGGTGTATATCGATACTGTCCCACATTCTGTACCCGATCGGGAATATACCTGTCATCCACACCTCGAGCAGCGTCAAGTACCGGTTTCGGGTTTGAATAGGAGAGGAGAATAGAGACGTTGACACACGGAACAGGACACGCGGCCCGCTGTCAGGATTTGTGCGACTCGGGTGTCACACCTTCGATCCGCACCTATCACCTGTGACCACAGACGATGCTCTCGCGTTTCCATGCACCGAGCATGAAGGATCGTGCCGGAACACGCACCCGGCCTCATGCCTTCGCACAACACTCTGCTTCTGCTGCACATGCTCCGAAGGATAGACTTGCGGAAGCATTGATGTGGCTCGCGCTGGGACTGACCTGCTGCCTCGTGTTCGGCGGGCGTGCGCAGGCGCAGGCATGGGTGCTGGATACACCGTATTCGCTGTCCGTACAGAACGCGTACGACATCGCGATGTTTGACACCGGCCACGCCGTACTTGGCGGCAACGAGGTGGCGTGGAGACAGGGTACAGGATCCTGGTCGCAAGTCTATCCCATGCCGATTCACGATCAAGCATCTGTTACAACCATCAAGGGCACGCCGTACGCATGGGCGGCGGGTTACGATCTCGGCACGAATTACGTGTATCGGACCTCGAATTACGGCGCAAGCTGGACGTCGAAATCCACCGGCCTCGTGCAGCCGCCGACCTGGAGCGGGCCGTATTATCTGGACGTGAGCTTCCGTGATACGCTCGAAGGTCTCGCGGTGGGTGAAGCCGGGCTCATCTCCTACACGAGCAACGGGGGTGATACGTGGACGACCATCCTCGCGGGGACGTCCGCCGATCTCGTGCGCGTCCATTGCGCGGGGAACATATGGTATATCCTGGGCGATCATGTGCTGCTGACGTTCACTCCGTCGGCGGGCATAGGCAATATCACCGCCGCCTCGCCCGATGTGGCCGCTGCATACAAGCCGTATCTGGGTTTCCACTTTCTTGACGACATGACCGGTTTTATTCATGCCGATAAACTCTACCGCACCACCAACGGCGCAGCCACCTGGGATACCATCCCGCGAGCGACACCGACGCCGCCCGCACGGAGCATCTTCTTCCACACGGCGCTCGACGGTTGGATGATCGGCGAAAACGGCTGTCCGGCGCATACAACAGACGGGGGGCAGACCTGGCGGACCCACCGCACATCCTTCGGCGCCTTTTTGCACGATCCCGTCGAATTCGACTTTGCCGACACGCGACACGGACTGCTACTCGCCCATCATCCATACAGTCCCGGGTACATTCCAAATGTCGCCGGGATGCGGCTTGTCGACGCGCCACAAATTCGCGCGTCTCAGATTGACTTCGGGACCATAGTGTGTGGCTCCGGAGGAATAACACACTTTACGATCTGGAATTACGGGAATTTGCCTCTCGATATTCCGGCCGGTGGAATTGTCTTCCCCGGGAGCACGTGTACCGTCACGTATCCGACACTTCCATACAGCGTGCCTGCCGGTGATTCCGTGACGGTCCTTGTACAATGGTCGCCGGGTCCGTCATTTTCAGGCACACTCGCCGACACGTGCCTCATTACATCAAATGATCCCACAACCCAACGTGAGCGCGTCGCAGTATCGGGCAGGAGGATGTTGAACGGCGCGCAGTTCGATCCCGTGCTCACGTTTCCCCGAGTGTGCCAGGGTCAATCGCTTGACAGTCAGGTGACTGTGACACCGCTCGGGATGCCGCCGCCGCGCTTCCTGGGCTGGCGAGTGCTCGCGGGTGACGCCGCGTTCAGCATCATCGCACCGGCACCCGGCACGGAGCTTACCGCCGCAACGGACTTCACGGTCCGTTTCACACCCGTACATTCAGGTCCGCACTATGCCGATGTGGAATTGTCGATCGGAGACAGTGCGTGTCCGTCGCGACGGCTGCTGAGTTGTTACGGCGCCGCGTTCACCGAGCAGATGACAGTGGAACCGCGCGTGGTCGATTTCGGCGAAGTCTGCATAGGGTCCTCACGCGACACACTGCTCACACTGCGCAACGACGGCGATGTGCCCCTCGAACTCACGCGCTGGGTGAAAACCTCCGGCTCCGACGCCTTTATTCCGGACGTGACGACACTCGGTGTGCAGCTCGATTCGGGTGTGAGCATGTCCGTCCGAGTGACATACATCACAGCCACGCGCGATACGGGCAGCGTGAGCGCACGGCATATCGTGGGCTTCAGCGGCTGCCGCGCCGACTCGCTGCCACTGCATTTTGCCGGTCGCGCAGTACAGAACGCGCTGATGTTCACACCATCCACACATATCACCCTGGGGCCGGCCTCCCCCGGCGACACCCTCTACGCCCCGCTGTTGCTGCGTCGCATGGGGAACGGACGTGTATACGTCGACTCGTTGATACTCGGCGGGAGCAGAGACGGAATCGATATACTGCACCCGCCCACCCTGCCCTTCGCGTTCGGCGACAGTCTGGCGCTGACAGTACGGTACGCGCCGGCACGCGCGGGTTTGTCGACGGCACAGCTCACGGTGGTGTGGTCCGGTCCCTGCGGCGGACGTGAGACGTGCACCATACAGGGTCAGAGTACGGAACCGCCGCGCATCGATGTCGCGGCGCAACAGACGTTTCGCGCGCAGACGTGCCCGGCTGCGGTGCGCGACAGCGTCCTGGTCCGCAACGCGGGCGCGGGTGTGCTGGAACTGCGCCAGTATCACTTCGAGGGCCCGGACAGCGCCCGCTTTCGCATCGTGACACCCGTCTTTCCCGTCAGAGTACATCAGGGTGATTCCGTACGATTGCTGATACAGTTCCAGGCCGAGGTCAACGGCAAGAATCACAGCGACCTCGTGTTGCTGCACAACGACGCGGCCGCGGGCGGGAGCACGCGTATCTCCCTCACCGCGCAGCGCGACGTGCCCGAATTGCGCCTCGAGGGTGATACGGTCACCGTGCTGCGACGCTGCGTTGGCGGCATGGCCGCGCGCTCCTTCCTGCTGCGCAATACAAGCACAACAATGCGCACCATACGCGCCATCACACTGCGCGCTGGCGCGGATGTGTTTTCCCTCGGCACACCTCCCATGCCTTCGGTAGTACAACAAGGTGCGGCACTCGCCTTCGGCGTTACGTTCCGGCCGAAGATGGCGGGAGCGGCTGCGACAATCATCGGCGTGCTGACTGCCGAGTGTCCCGACACGATGTTCATCCGCCTTGCGGGCAATGGCGAGCGGAACGGCATCATTCCGGATCACAATAACTGCGACTTCGCGGCCGTGCGCATCGGATCGTCGAGAACTGCGACGGTGCGTTTCCGCAACACCGGCGTGCTGGATCAACAGATTGACACGATGTGGTTGGACGCCGGCACGGCCCCCTGCCGCATCACACCCGTGACGTATCCCGCAGCCATTGCCGCCGGATCGATCCGTGATTGGACACTGGAGTACCAACCCGTGCAGAAGGAACAATTACGGGGAGTACTGCATGCAGTGGTACGCGCACCATGCAACGACACACTGCACGTGTCGGTTACCGGGCGCGCCGTACTCGAGGAACTCGCCTTCACACGCGACAGCATCACTCTTGTCCTCGATCCGTGCGGCGCGACGGGACTCTGCGACACCGTGCGGCTGGCGAACCTCTCCTCGCGTGCCATCGTCCTCACATCCGTTGCCTGCATACCCGGCGATGTGTTACGCGTGACGCCTTCCGTGCCCGTGCCTATGACACTTGCGGCCGGAACACAGCTCGCCATGCTGCTCTGCGCAGAAGCAGGATTTACCGGCACACGGCACGCCGTGCTGCAAATCGGCACCGCCGATAGCGGCGTGGCGCCGATCGAACTTCCCGTCCTGTTGAGACGCGATTCAATGTCATTCACCGCCACGCCCGCGCCCCTGCGCTTCGGCATCACCACACCGGGTGATTCAACACGGGAGACGTGCACCGTGCGAAATCACTCCGATCGTCCGCTCCGTCTGTTGCCGCCGATACTGATAGGCGCCGGATCCGTGTATCGGGCCGTTCCACAGGACACGATGTGGATAGCGGCACGCGACAGTCAGACAGTCGCGATCACATACCGTCCGCTGGTGCACGGCGACGACAGCGCCACGCTCGCGCTGGTGGCGGATTCCCCCTGTACCGACACCGTGTATGTACAGCTTTACGGGAGCGCGCGCGGAGGAAACGACGCGGGAGCAGCGCCGCATCCCGGAGCGCTGGCTCTGGTTGTGACACCGCAGCCGGTTCGCGGCACCGCGCGACTGTCGTGGACTCTGCCTGCCGCCGGACCCGTCGAGCTGCGCATCACCGACATTCTCGGCCGCACCGTATATCGGCTGTACGATGAATGGGCACGTGCCGGCGCACAAACGGTCGAGTTCGACACCGGGGAAATGCCCGCGGGAATCTACATCGCAACGCTGCGGTGGGAAGGCGAACAGCACACCGTCCTGCTGCTCCACGCCAAATGACATTGACCGGCGTATAGTTCGCGGCTAATTTGCTGTTCTGACACACCAACGGAACAGTATGCCCAAGAAACAACCGGCCGACACAGACAGCGCACCCGACATCATTCCCGACGTTCTTCCCCTGCTCCCGCTTCGCGACGTCGTCATTTTTCCGCACATGATTTTTCCCGTCCTCATCGGACGCGAAGGATCGGTGTTATCCGTCACACGTTCCATCGAAGGCGACAAGTACATCTTTGTCTGTCCGCAGAAGGACGCCGCGATCGAGGATCCCGAGCCGCGCGACCTGCACCGCGGCGGCACCATCGCGAAGATCCTGCAAGTCCTCAAACTCCCGAACGGGCTCATGAAGGTGTTGGTGGACGGTCTCGCGCAGGGCATGATCGAGGAGCACCTGCCCGACGACGGGAACGGCGCGCGTGTGCGTGTGCGGCAGCTTGCGCGCCGCCCGCGGCTCACCACCCGCCTGCGCGCCTATGTGCGGCAGCTCGACGTGCTCTTCGGCGAGTACGTGCGCCTGCACAGGAATATTCCGAACGAGACGCTGATCGCTTTCGAGGGGCTCGACGACGCGCAGCGGAAGGTGTACTACGCGGCCGCCAACATGCACGCCGACGTGGCGACCAAGATGGCGATACTCGAGATGGAGGACTTGCAGGCCCAGTACGAGGAAGCCGTGCGTGTGCTGCGCGCCGAGATCGCCATCATGAAGATGGAAGTCGAGATCGACAACAAGGTGCACGACAACATCCAGCGCTCGCAGCGGAAGTACTTCATCCAGGAACAGATCCGCATCCTGCAGACCGAGCTCGACGAGGACGAGGCCGAACCGGGCAACGAGTACGAGGCGCTGCGCGCGCGCATCGCGACGAGCGCGATGAGCGACGACGCGCGGCGCAAGGCCAACGAGGAACTCGACAAGCTGCAGCGCATGCCCGGCATGTCGCCCGAGGCGACCGTGGCGCGCAACTATCTCGACTGGCTGCTCGCCATGCCCTGGGGCGTGTATACAGACGACAATCTCTCGATCGTGAACGCGCGCGCGGTGCTCGACACCGATCACTACGGACTCGACAAGCCGAAGCAGCGTATTCTCGAACACATCGCCGTGCTAAACCTCGTCGGGGAAATCAAGGGCCAGATCCTCTGCTTCGTCGGACCCCCGGGCGTGGGCAAGACGTCGCTGGGCAAGTCGATCGCGCGCGCGATGAACCGCGCCTTTGTGCGCATCGCGCTCGGCGGCGTGCACGACGAGGCCGAGATCCGCGGACACCGGCGCACGTACATCGGCTCGATGCCCGGCAAGATCGCGCAGGCCATCAAAAAGGCGGGCAGCGCCAATCCTGTGGTTCTGCTCGACGAGATCGACAAGATGAGCAGCGACTTCCACGGCGACCCCGCCTCGGCCATGCTCGAAGTGCTCGATCCCGAACAGAACAACACCTTCAACGACCACTACCTCGACGTCGATTTTGATCTCTCGAAGGTGCTGTTCATCACCACCGCAAATGTGCGCTACGGCATTCCCCTGCCGCTGCAGGACAGGATGGAGATCATCGAGCTGCCGGGCTACCTCGAGCACGAGAAGCTCGAAATCGCGAAGCGCCATCTTGTGAACAAACAGATCGCGCTGCACGGACTCGCCTCGCGCCGCCTGCGCTTCGAGGATCGTTCGCTGATGAAGATCATCCGCGAGTACACGCTGGAGGCGGGCGTGCGCAATCTCGAGCGCGACATCGCGACGATCTGCCGCAAGACCGCGCGCAGCGTGGTGGAGGAGGACGCGGCGGCCAAGAAGAAGCAGCCGCGCACCGCCCACACAATCACACCCGCGCTGGTGGAGGAATATCTCGGCGTGCCGAAGCAGCGGCCGAAGAAACGGCAGGGCGACAAGGTCGGTTCCGTCACCGGGCTTGCGTGGACAAGCGTGGGCGGCGACATCCTGCATGTGGACGTGACACTGATGCGCGGCGCTGAGAAGCTGACGCTCACGGGCCAGCTCGGCGACGTGATGAAGGAATCGGCGCACGCGGCGCTGAGCTGGCTGCGATCGAACACCGACCGGCTCGGCATCCCCGAAGGCGCCTTCGAGAAACGCGAAATTCATGTACACATCCCCGAGGGCGCAATTCCGAAGGACGGTCCCTCCGCGGGCCTCACACTCACGATGTCGATGCTCTCGGCGGTGCGCGGCATTCCCGCGCGCGGCGACGTGGCGATGACCGGCGAGATCACGCTGCACGGCGACGTGCTCGCGATCGGCGGACTCAACGAGAAGCTGCTCGCGGCGCGCCGACACGGCATACGCACCGTGCTGCTTCCGAAGGACAACGAACCCGACCTGCGCGACGTGCCGCCCGCCATCGCACAGGGAATGAAACTGATCTTTGTCGGACACATCGACGAGGCCATACAGCATGTGTTCCGTCCCCTGCCGCGCGCGGGACGGCGCATCTCCTGATCACGCATGGGCGCCGAAACGATACAGTCGCTGCTGCGGAAGTCCGTGGCCTTTCTCGAGGAGCAGGGCGTGGACGAGGCGCGGCGATCGGCCGAGATGCTGCTCTGCAGCGTGCTGGGCGTACGCCGCATCGACCTGTACCTGCGTTTCGAACAGCCGGTAAAAGAGGATGAACTGGTCCTCTACCGCACGCTGATCCGGAGGCGGCTCGCGCGGGAACCCGTGCAGTACATCATGGGCGACACCGAATTCTATTCCCTGCCCTTCCGTGTCACCCCCGACGTGCTGATTCCGCGTCCCGAGACCGAACATCTGGCCGAGGCCGCCATCGCCGCGCTGCGGGCCGCGGACGGCGAGGCGCGCGCGCTCGACATCGGCACGGGCAGCGGCATACTGGCGGTGGTCCTCGCGCGAGAGGCGCCCAAAGCGTCTCTCACGGCGAGCGACATCAGTGCTGCGGCTCTCGCGGTTGCAGCCGACAACGCGGCGCGCAACGGCGTGGCGGAACGCATCCGCTTTCTCGCGCACGACATTTTGACCGGATCTCCCGAGGCGCTCGGCGGACCCTTCGAGGTCGTGGTGTCGAATCCGCCGTACATCGCGCCGCAGGATATGGCGGAGTTACAGAGGGAAATATCCGAATATGAGCCGCGCGCGGCGCTGACCGACGAACGTGACGGGCTCACCTTTTACCGGCGCTTCGCGGGACTGGCGGCCGCCCTTCTCGCGCCCGGCGGCCGTATGTTTTTGGAGATCGGCATGGGGCAGCGCCCCGACATCGAGCGGATCTTTGTATCCGCAGGATGTACGCGTTTCGATGTGATTGCTGATTACTCCGGAATTGAGCGTGTGCTTGTGTTTGGGTTTGGTAGATGGTAGTTGGTAGTTGGTAGTTGGGTAGTTGGATCTACTCTGGGAGTGTGAGGAGACAGGATACAGGAGACAGGAGACAGGAACTAATCCTGCCAAGCTGTGTCTCCTGACTCCTGTCTCCTGACTCCTAACGCGAGTGTGAGGAAACAGGACACAGGAGACAGGAGCGAATCGTGCCAAGCCGTGTCTCCTGACTCCTGTCTCCTGACTCCTAACGCGAGCGTGAGGAAACAGGATACAGGAGAGAGGAGCTAATCGTGCCAAGCCGTGTCTCCTGTATCCTTCCTCCTGACTCCTCACACACACCGAATAGATCCAACTACCCAACTACCAACTACTATCTACCATCTACCCTCTACCGTCTCCAACCCCTTCGTGAAGAGACGATACCGCTTATACACCACCCCGCCGAGGCGCTCGTTTTCCGCGCGCATCCGCACATTGGTCTCGAGCTCGTGATGACTGTCAAACATCGTGATCCCGGCGGCGCGGGCGCTTTGAATCATGGCCATACCCATCAGCACATCGATGCCGCGCCCCTGAAACTCCTTCTTGACCGCGCCCAGAAGCAGATCGAGCTGCGTCGCGTGTTTCATTGCGTGGAGGATGTGCAGGAAACCGACCGGAAACAGCCGCCCATGTGAGGCCCGGATGCCTTCGCTGAGACAGGGCATGCCGATAAAAAAGCCGATGAGCGTGTCGCCGAAGTACACCATCTTGATAAAACGCGGATCCAGTATGGGCAGGTATTTCTTCGCGAGGTACTGCATCTCGCCCTCGTCCAACGCCGAGTATCCGTAAATGTCGGCGTAACATTCGTTCATCAGACGGAACACCGCGATGATGTGGGGATGTAATTCGGTTTTATTGCTGAATTCCACCAGCCGGTATTCGTGGCGCGACGACACGCGGCGGTGCACGGCCTCGAACCAGCCGGGAAGCTCGCGCGTGATGTCGACCTTGTAGACGACCCAGTCGATCTCCTTGCCATACCCCTGCTCCTCGAGCAGGCGGAGGATGTACGGATCGTTGTAATAGGTGGCGATGGTCGCGATGTGTTCGTGGCCCTCCACAAGGAAACCCTCGGGATCCTGATCGGAGAATCCGTAGGGACCGACCACGCGGCGCATGCCGCGCGTCCGCAGCCAGTCCTCGACGTGGCCGAGCAGTGCGCGCGCCACGGCTGCATCGTCGGGTGTTTCGAAGTAGCAGAAACGTCCGGTGCGCTCGCCCGTCGCCTCGTTGTAGCGCCGGTTGATGACTCCCATGATGCGTCCGACGGCGCGGCCGTCACGCCATGCCAGGGCCATGGTCGCGTCGCAGTACCCGAAGGCGGGATTGCGTGTGCAATCGAAATATTCCTTCTCGTCGCGTATCAGCGGCGGGATCCAGTTGCGCTGCCCGCGGTGCAGCTCGAACGGAAGCTGAATGAAGGTGCGGCGGTCGCGTCTGCCCGCGACCTCGGTGATGAAAATATCGGATGTGCGTGCCATGTCCGCTCCTGTGTCTGTGATCCGGTGTCCGGGCGGGACGGAACCGCGTGACGCTCCGACGGGAGCCGCCCGCGCCGCCTGAAATATTGCGCGTCGCGGGTGCGCGATTGTCACAGAAGTGTCATTCCAAATATCGTAATCATTTACATTTCATCCGAAAACCATGTCTTTTTATTGGCCAATATCCACTCGTCGTCGCACAGGTGCGGATACGCGGCCGACACGCGCATGATCTCGTCGCGCTGGCCCGGCGAGAGAACCTCGAACGGATCGAGGCAGCACTCGCTGGCAAGCAGGCCCTGTGCGGCGAGCACCGCGTGTATGCCCGGGATGCATCCGGCAAATCCATGCGCCGCGTCGAACACGGCGGCATTTGCATCCGTGAGCTGCGCACCGAGCGCCAGGAGTTCCACCGCGCCGCGGCCTCCTTCCGCGCGGCAGCGCTTGACAGCGTCGAGCAGTTCCACTGCCCGCCGCGTCCACACCGCCCACTGGCCGAGCAGTCCGCCGGCAAAACGCAGATGTGTTCCGCCGATGTCGAAATCCGTGAGAAGGTCGGCGACAATGGCATCGTCATTGCCCGTGTACAGCGCGATGTCGGAGACGCGCCCCGCATCGGCGACGGCACGAACCACGTCGAGTGTCTGATAGCGGTTGAACGGGGCGATCTTGATCGCCACAACATTGTCGATCTCGCAGAAGCGGCGCCAGAAATCGTACGACAACACGCGTCCGCCCGCGGCGGGTTGCAGATAGAAGCCGAACAGGGGCAGCACCGCGGCAACACGCGCGCAGTGTTCCAACAGGGCGCGATCGTCGGCGCGCGCCAGCGCACCCAGCCCAAGCAACGCCGCATGATACCCGTATTCGACGGCCTTGCCCGCCTCCCATACGGCCTGCCCCGTGGTGCCGATCACTCCCGCGACGCGCACGATTGCCGCAGCGCCGCGACGCTCGAAGGAGTCGATCTCCTCGGCGGTGACACGGAGCAGTGTTTTGTACAAGCCGACATCGGGACGGTGCACGGCGAACTGCGTGGTATGCACCCCGATGGCGATGCCGCCCGCGCCTGCGTCCAGGTAATACCGCGTCAGCGCGCGCTGATGGCGTTCGTCGAACACACGCGCTGCGTCAAGCGCCAGCGGGTGCGCGGGGATGACGTGTCCTTCAAAGAGCTGCGCACGAAGCGCCTGTATCGAATCGATCATGGAAGGTCCGGGATGGAGAAAAAAATCGGTGTCAGAAAATCCCGCCGCGCTGTTCGAAGCGGGTCGGTTTGTTCCACACTTCCCCGCCGATCGATATCCAGTGCGCGACGAGACGGCACATCGTGTCGAGAGACATTTTCGGAAATGGAAATGTGTCGTGGAACAACGTTGCATCGGAGAGCAGCGCCGTTTCGGATTCGATTCCCGCATAGCGCGGAACCGTGCCGAACAAGGTCGCAAAACGCGCGGCGAGGGCACGCACCGACAGTACGGCCGGTCCCGTCACGTTGAATACCGCGGGCGGGACGGATGCGTGCTCGAGCGCCAGCAGCGCCGCCGCATTGGCGTCCGCCTGCCAGATCACGTTGACATAGCCCATGCCGAGTTCCACCGCTTCACCGTGCGCGACGCGTGTCGCGATGTCGAGCAGCACGCCGTAGCGCAGATCCACTGCGTAATTGAGACGGATGATCGCGGCCTGTGTGCCGTTGCGCCGCGCGTGATACTCCACCATGCGTTCGCGGCCCAGGCACGACTGCGCGTACTCCCCCACCGGTCCTGTGGCGTCGCTCTCGCGTGATCCGGGTCCATCGGCGGGACTGAAGGGATACACGTTGCCGGTGGACAGCACGATAATTCTAGAGCGGGGAAACGCGGCCAGCACCCGCGCTGGCAGCAGCGTGTTCATGGCCCAGGTGAGGGCGGGATCCCCGGAGGCCCCGAATTTCCTGCCCGCGAGATAGATGATGTTGGGCGCGCCGGGCAGCGCTGCGAGCTGCGTGTCGTCGAGCAGATCGCAGGTACGCGTCTCCACGCCGTGCGCGGCGAGATTCTCGCGCGCCGCGGCATCGGTGAAACGCGACACTGCGATCACCGTGCGTCGTGTTCCCGCGGCATCCGACGCGCGCCGCGCCATGCGCGCGAGTGTCGGACCCATCTTGCCCCCGGCGCCGAGCACGAGCATGTCGCCGTCGAGGCGTCGCATCATCGCAATCAACGCCTCAGGCGGACGCGATTGCCGCTCATCCAATTCCGCAACCGTGGAAATTCGTTCGTGTTCCGCTCCGTCCGTCATGCGTTTCCTTCCACAATATTTCGGAGTGTTGTGTCCTGTATTCCGCGGCGGGACGGATAGAACAGCGCGCAGGAACAGGGCTCGAGTTCGATCCGCATGCGCTGCAGAGCCGCCACCTCGCCGCGGCTCCAGAATTCACGCCATGTCACTGCCGGATCATAGCGATGTATCGCAGAGTCCAACTCCACGTGGCGTGTCTCCTCCGTCCAATTAAACAGACCCAGAATCACGCCACCGTCGCGCAACGACCTGCGCAGGACGCAGGTGCCGTCGGTCCAGTGTATCGTCACGCCGCCCGGTTCGGGATCCGCCGCGGGAAACACGGCCTCGAGCACCGCACGGCGTGTATTGTCGAGAGCGGGCAGGACGGAACTCATAACGGACACCTGTGAGGCGAGCGCGGCGAAGCTGTTCCAGGTGCGTATCTGCGCGGGTGTCAGAGGTTCATGAAAGAGCAGGCAGTCGGCGTCGTTATGCCAGAGCCGGCCGTGCTGGAACAACGCGGGGGCGACTGCGCGCGCACCCATGGTGACGGTGCGGTCCCAGTTCCAGGCGCTGACGTCATCGCCGATGCGCATGCCGTCGAAGATGCCGATCGCGGGTCCGAACAGCGCGTTGCAGCCGAGCAGGTACACCGAGGGTCCGGCCGCCGCCTGTATCGTCTCGAGGGCCACACGCAGGTGGCGCAGCGTGGTGCGGGTGTCGTCGCGGAAGACCGCGCGCGCGCGCAGAGGACGGAGCAGTTCCATGCCCCAGGCCCCGTACACATCGTAGGTCAGAAAATCGAGTTTCAGATACGAATATCCCCAATCCTCCGTCACACACCGCACGGACTCCGCCAGCCACGCGAGGCAGGCGGGGTCGGAGAGGTCGAGCGCGTCGCCGTCGGCCCACGCGGGACGCCCCGCATCGGGCTCCCACGGCTGGAAGGGGCGCAGCCACAGGCCCGCGTCGCAACCGGCCGCGTCGATGTCCGCCGCCAGCGCCGCCATGCCGCGTGGAAACTTGCCATGATCGACGCCGGGCGTTCCGAGTCTGCGCAGACCCCGCGCATCCATCCATCCGTCGTCGATCTGGAATATGCGCAGACCCGGCACCTGCGCGGCGGCCGCAAGATTCTCGAGGCAGGCGCGCTCATTGATCGCCGTCTCATACCCCGCGTACCACGAACACCAGCCGCGCGGCAGTGCCGGCAGCGGCCTGCCCGCGCGGTGGCGCACAAGCCGCGCCGCGTAGGTTTCCAGTCCCTCATCCCGTCCGCCGCTCCACACGGCGATGTACAGGTCGCCCGGACGCAATTCGTCGCCGGGCGCCAGGCGCACACCGCGCGGACCCGCGGTCACGTCGAGATCGGCGCGCCAGCGCAAGACTCTGAGGCCGGATGTGTGTGACTGCAGAGGCACACAGTCGAAACGTGCGAAGCCGTCGGTCGGTCCGTCGACGCCGCACAGGAAGTTGGCGCCACGCGCGGCATCGTGCACCGAGAACCACCAGCACGACACACGCGGACGATTCCTCGCGAGTTCCTCGTCGCCGTCGAAGCCGTAATGCCGTTCCGCCGGCGTGCTGCACAGCAGCGCGTCGCGCGAGAACAGGCAGGGTCCGCGCGCGCTCCAGTCGCCGTCGAAGATGATAGGCGAGACGGATTCGATTCGGACATCCGTATCCGAAATATTGCGCAGCACGCTGCGCAGCAGCACTCCCCCGTCCGTCTCCTCGACGTCGATGCGCAGGTGTAGCGAGTCGAATTCGATGTCGACGCCTGAGCGCCGCACCGTCACGCGGCGCGCGGACGACATGCCCCGCGGGACGCCGTCCCATGTCACGGCGCAGTCGAGCGGTTCGAGGACGCGGCCCTCGCCCCATTCGAGGGCATAACGCCCGGGGCTCTCCGCGAGTCGTACCACGGCGGGCCCGCTCATTCACGTCCCCCGTCACAAACGATGCGAAGACTGTGTCTTTGTCCATCAAAAAATTCGTCCGCCACTTCCAACCCCTCGACCGGCCGCGCATCCACTTCGAGCCGCACAACGCGGCGACTGCCGGTGGTCTCGACATCCCACCTCTGTCCGCGAATCGCGAGATCCGCGACCGCGGCGCCGGACACGAGAGGTCCGTCAGGCGACACGGCCAGGCGGCCTCCGTCGAGCAGCAGTCCAAGCACGCCTTCGAGCAGCGCGCGATACCAGGCCGTGACACCGTTGATATTGGACGCCGCGCCGTGGCGGGTCCACGCGTCGGCATCACCGCGCTCAAAAGATGCGAGGTCCAGGAATTCGGGACAGTAGCCGAGCCGCGCGAGAGTTTCCTCGACACGGTCGAGCCACTGCAGGATGGCGCCGCCCCGCGCTTCGGCGCGCCAGAGACGGATCACGTACAGGTCCCAATGTGCGTACCATGCGCCGGTGGCGGGTTCCGATCCGCGATTCCTGTCGCCGCGCGGCAGCATGGCGATGCCGTGACGCGTGAGAAACTCAGTCTCGAGCGTACGCGCGAGACCGGCGCGTGTATCGCCGAACAGCGCTTCTGTGCCGGGCCGCTGCAGGCAGAGCAGTGTGAAGACGGGACGGCTGTGCGATACGGCGCCGGTGTCGAGATCGACACAGTCGCGCGGGAACACGGGTTCGTCGCCGACGTTTGAAATAAACACGCCGCGGAAATGCTCCGTGATGCGCGCCGCATGCGCCGCTGCCGTGTCGCGCGTGTGTGCCTCGCCGAGGATGGCAGCGGCGTCGGCGAGAGCGAGACAGAATCCGGCGTGTGCGGCCACTTCCATGGCCACGGCGCTGCGTGGTGTGCGGCCAAATCGTTCAGGCAGATCGGGGTAGAAGCCCAGTCCGGGAAATAATCCGCGTGTATCACTCGACGCCGCCAGAGCATTGAAATGCAGCAGCGCCGCGGGATACACCTCGCGCAGCAGAGCCGTGTCGCTCGTGTGCCGCGTGTATTCCAGAGCGGTGTTCAGCAGAAGAAATTCGAGCGCGCCGCGTTCGGGTGTGTCGAGCGCGTCGAGGTCGCGCGTCCAGCGCATGGGTATGCGCCCGTCGACGTCGCGATGGCGATGCACAAACTCGATCACGCGTCGCATCGCGGCGAGCGCGCCCCAGCGCGGATATTCCGCCGCCGCAACCAGCGCGTCCCAGGCCCACAGCCAGTAGTAGGCGCCGAACGAGGCGCGGGGCATACCGTGATCGCGGACGGTGCAGGCATCGACGATGGATGGCGCCTGCAAAAAGAATCGCTCCACTGCCGGGTACCCCGGAAGTCGAAGCACGGGATGCGCCACACCGCCCTCCGTTTCCGGTGTACAGTGAATGCCGGCGTGTGCAACCGTCCGAGCCCCTGCCGTTGCGCCGGATTCCTCGGCGCGGTCGGTATCGGTGAAACAGATCTGTATCTCCTCCATGTGAACATCCGCGCGCGCGGGGCTTGTCCATTGCCAGCCCTGCTCGTCCACATCCCACGCTCCGCCCTGGCACTGTATGGTGGTGTACACCGTGGCGTCATACAGGCACGGATCCGCGTCCCGCCATTCGGGACGCAGATCGGAGACCCGGGCCCTGCCCGACCGCGGGGGTCCGACAAACAGGCGCCGGCGCCAATGTTCCGGAATGAGAAAATCGCCGGCGTACGGTCCTTCGCGGCGCAGCCAGTCATACAGAAACAGCCGGTCGGTACAGGACAGTCGCAGCACCGATCCGTCTATGGATGCCTCACTCCACGCGCGTTCCCCCTGCACGGAAGTGACACGGCTCTGTTTTCGCAGCACGACGCGGATGCGTCCGGCGTGTGTGAGCTGCAGGACGATCACGCGTCCGTCCGCCGAGATCACACACCGCGGACCCTGCCCGGGCTCCGTCTCGACGCGGCGCGTGCCGACCCGCGCCGTGCGCATGTCAACGGGCAGCCAGCGGTTCTGACTTTCGTACAGCAGGTGCAGCGCACCGGTCTCACACGAAAATATCCGCGCGTTGCGGCTCACGATTTGCCGGCCGTGATACGCACATTCACGCAGCGATCCGTCGCGGCCCGATACAAAGGCCGAGACGCGATCGTCGGAAATCCACACGCCGCCATCGGCGAAGCTGTCGATGCGCAGAGGCGCGCCGAACGCCGCGGACGCGGTGCGTGAGTCGATCCGCGTCATGGGGCCGGCTCGAAAAGATTCGTGGAAAAATCGAAGAGCAGCGAGGCCGGCCCAAGCGAAAGACGCGCGACACGCGGACCGTGCTGCGCAGCCCGCAACTCGTCGTCACGGCCGAAGGCGAGCGTCCAGACCACCGTGCCCTTCGCGCCGTCGAAGGACAGCCGCAGGTGTGTGTCGCGCGTGCCGTCGTGCGGATACGCGGGAACAAACTCGCAGTCGGACTGCGTCCACGAAAACGGCGCTCCCGGCAGTATCTGCAGCCGACCGTCCGCGCCTCCCGCCTTCACGGCGAAGGTCAGGCAGGGGGCAAATCCGCGCGACTCGAGCAGCGCCTGTGTGTGCAGATTCCATTGCACCGATCGTGTTTCCGCGAGCGAGATGCGGTCCACAACGAGCAAAGCCCCGTCGGGGAACAGCGCCAGCGCGCGCGTACAGGACGTGACACCGAGGTCATCGAGGTACGCACAGCCGAACTGCATCGCGAGGCATGACACGTCTCCGCGCGAGTACAGGACAGGATTGTCCGGAATATGGCGGTCGGGCGTACAATCGGGCGCCCAGACCATGCCATCGCCCAGTTGGCCGCGGCCGTCCACTGTGTACAGATTCTGCAGCGCGGTGTCGCGGCGGTACACGGGTCCCGGACCCGCGAGTACCAGCACGCCCGCGCGTTCAAGCAGTATCGAGCCGTTGCACGGATCGCTGTGCCCATATCCGCCCGCCTCACCCGCGGCGCGGCGGCTGCGGCCCAGCGGCGCGCCGCAGCGCGCGACCAAGGTCACATCAGCGGAGCGCAGCACGGCCTGCCCGAGATCCGAATACAGGACTGCATCGTCCGATATTTTTCCATGCGCGGTGTCGGGCCCGACGTCGGCAGCATACAGAAACTCGTACACACGCCGGCGCAGGGGCGCGCAGCGGAAATCGACACCCTCGACGGGCAGCGGTTCGAGGCGGTCCGCGAGAGCAGCCGCGTCGGCACTTCCCGTGCGACGTGCCACGAGGTAGTGCATCCACGCGTCTCCACCCGTGCGGAATTGTGTATCGCCGAACGTGATGCCGCGGCGCGCGGCGCTTGAGGTACAATCACCGCGGAAGCGCGAGGCGCGTTCCCAATGCCCGCTCATCTCCCAGTAGTCGAGGCCGAAGGTGTGTCGAAGCATTTCGAGCCAGCGGAACAGAAAGCCGTACTCGTAGATCCAGAGATTGATTCCGTGCGGATGCGAGCCGTCGTCCGGGAGCATCGACAGCACCTCGCGGAAGGCGCCGTGTACTTCCGCGCCCCAGCGTTCCACACGCGGATCAGCGCCGTCGTCGAGAGCGCAGTAGGCAAGCAGGCCGAGTCCGCAGCCCAGATAATGCGCCTGCGCATAATCGCGGCGGCCGGGCGTGAGGAACGCGGCGCAGGCCTCGGCGAGGCGCGCGAGAGACGCGTGAATCGCCGTGCGTTCGGTTTCGGTGTATGTGCCGTGCAGAAGATCGAAGGCCGTGCAGAGCACGGCGAGATATTCGCCGAGCTGTGTGTCGATGCCCAGCGGACCGAAGCCGGGATCGGCGGACTGTTCCAGGCAGGCGCGGAAGGACTCGTGCGCGCGCCGGATCTCCTCGTCGCCGGGCTGCACCGCGGCAATACATGCGGCGATCAGTGCCTGGTCCTCCAGACTGGCCGACTCCGAGCCCGCGGGAATTTTTGCCTGCGCCGTTTCACGAAATCCGCCCGGCGCGGCTGCCACGGCGCAGAGACGCGTCCACGACGGGTGTCCGCCGCGGGCACGCACGCGCATTTCCTCGAGATCCCGCTCGCCCGTCAGCAGGCGCGGATGCCTGCCGTGTGCAGGATGCACGAGTGGGACGGGACGTGCCGCAGGACGCGCGCCGGCGAGAAATTCATGCGAGATGTACTGCAGCCGCGCGTCGGTGCAGCGCAGTGCAACGGTGATGCCGCTGTGCGCGGGCAGTTCGAAGGCGACGTGGAGGCGGCGCATGTGGATTTCATCACCAAAAAACACCCAGCGCCCGTGTATCTCGCGATCCTCGCAGAGGACATGTATATCCGGCATGTCCGGTATGCCGCGCCAGCCGGGCCAGGGTCCGACACGAAGGCCGGGCTCCTCCTCGTGCCAGGTAAGCGCGGAGAAAAGCCGCAGCGGGCCATCGGCGGGACGCGCGTAGCGGCAGTGCCGTTCCACCGGATACACGGACGCGTCGAGGTGCAGAAGCAGCGTGCAGGCCGGTCCGGCGTCGAGCGTGAGGTGATGGCCGTCCGCGGATGAGGAGCCGTGTGTGTGTACGTCCGCGCTCATCACAATTCCACGGGATGCGCGGTGTCGGGATCAAAGAGAACGCGGCGGAGTCCGCCTCCGCGCGGAAGACGAATCGTCGCGCCATCAACACGCAGCAGCCCGCCGTAGCGCGTTCCGGGCCGCGCGGCGCAGAGTGTGGCGAGCAGACCCCGCGAGGTGCGTGTGAGTGTGATCCAGCTCCCGCGCGGACCCGAGACGCGCCGCGCCGCCGGGAGAGCTTCGAGAGCGCGCAGGACGGCCTCGATCAGGGACGTGCCGTTGTCCGCAAGCTGTGCCTCTCCGGGCGCGGGGAGTTGTGCCTGTATGACGCGTGGATCGTGTGCGCGCGCGGCGCGCGGGAGCGCGGCGCGCGCTGTCGTGATGACGGCGTCGAATTCACGGCCCTGCAGCGCGAGCCGCGCGCCGCGCGACCGCAGAGCGGCGAGGTCGTACTCGGGTGCGACGTCCACGAGGTAGTGCGCGTCGGCGAGCGCGAGAATGAGGCGGAACAGCACGTCTGCCTGCGCGGACGCCGCCCGGGGTCCGGCCGCGTACAGACTCTCGATCGGAAAGGCGAGCAGCACATTTGCCTCGGGCAGCGCGCCGCCTGTCAGGTGATGATGCGCGCGCAACCGTTGTGTCCATTCGGTAAAACGGGGCCAGTCCCCGTGCCGAGGATAGCCGGGAGTAAATGGCAGGCCGAGGAAGGAGTCCTCGTCGCCGAGCACTCCCGCGGGACCGTATATGTGCGCCATCCATCCATGCCCGAAGGCGGCCATCGCGTCGACGCATGCATCGAGCGCCCGCGTTGTGCCGGCACCGTCCGATACCCACAGATTGTTATACACACAGCGACGGGTCGAACGGCGGCCGAGCGCGGTGCCCACATGCAGCATCGCCGCAAGATTCGCGCGGAAGGGCGAGTCAGGATCAGCGAGCAATTGCGCGCTGCCGAGGTCCACGAATCCGCCGCTCGACGCCTGTGCGGCGCGCCAGAGGTCCATACTGCCGTGCCGCATGTCGGTCATGTCGGCCGATTCCCAGCGCCACGTGTCGTGCATACCCGTCATCACCGCGCGGCCCCAGATGCGACGCGCCGCGTCGACCATCGCGGCCCGCGCGCTGTCGACCGTTTCCTGCAGGACACGCGCATGTGTGCTGCGCGGACCCGCATGGCTGCCGTCGTCGGCCTCGCGCGCCACACGCCACAGGGCGCCGCTCATATTGTTGCGCACGACCCCGAAGGGTGCGGAACTCCCGCGCGGAAGTGCAAGTGCGCAGGGCGCGCACCCGTAACCCGGTTCGTCCCACAGCACCGCATCACACCTGATGCCCGCGCGCGCAGCGCTCTCGAGCGCACGGAGATACCTCGCCATCGAGGAGGGATTCGAGTAGTCGAACTGGTTGGTCTCGAATCGGAAAAAGACCAGCACCTCCCAGGCTCCCGAATCGGGCGGATCCCAGCGGCCGAACGCTTCCACACGTCCCTCGCGCACGTTGTGATGGACGTGCGCGCGGGTGGTGATATCCACCACATCACGCCCTTCCCGCAGCAGAGACACTCCTGCACGCAGTGCGTACACCCTTTCCAGACCGAGCGGCGTGTAGTGGACGGCGCCGCCGGGCAGTATGTGTGTGGGCCGGGGTGTGGTGCTGCAGGACAGCAGGAATCGTCCCCCTGTCACAGGCGCATACAGCGGCTCGGCGGCGGAGGGATGTGCGCCGTACGCAAGAATGTGCAGCGGCTTCGCGCGGCTTTGGAGCTTCGGTGCGGCGAGGCGCGGATCCGCGCCGAACCAAAACGCCAGCCCTCTGTCGCAACAGTATGAGGATGCAGCATACAACGCGCGGAGCGCCGCGGCATCGGTCCACATGTACCGCGAGCAGCGCACAAAGGCGGCCACACCCTCGAAGCCCTTCTCCGCGATATCGTGCAGATCCGCCCGCAGCATGGCCGTATCCTCGATGCGGCTGTCGGTCAGCGCCCATACCATGACGGTGTGCGGAGTATGCGCGCGGCGGGCGCTCATGTCACACGCCGGATCCTTCCCCGCCTTGCGCTTCGATGCGCTGAAACTCGACGGCGTCGAACCAGCATTCGCCCTCGCCCGCGCTTTCGAGGAGTATGTGGAGGCGGTCGGGCGCGGGATCGATGGCATCGGTCTCGATGATGATGTCGGTCCAATCGCAGCGCGGACCGACTCCGGCCGACGAAAGACGCTCGTAGGTGTTCGGATCGCTTATGCCCGCGCGCCCTTCGCGATGCCAGCGCAGCGCGATACGCGCAAAGCCGCGCTCGAGCGACGTCTTCACCGACACACGCAGGCGGTAGCGCCCGCCCGCTATGAACGGTGCACCCCCGAAGGCCGGACCCAGAGTTGTGGCCTCCCAGCGTGAAAGTCCCTCCGCGCCGCGGATCACCAGGGAACGCGCTCCGGCGCGACCGTCGGGCGTATCGAGTCCGCCGCTCGCACCGGGGGCGCCCGAAAAATTCCAGGGCCACACCGTGCCCGGATCGAGCACTGTCGCGATGTGTGTGTCGAACAGCGAGCGCCCTTCCTCCACAAGAGGCACGTCAAGCAGGGAGGGATCGTCGTCACTGTCGGCGGTGAAGAGCATAAACTCACCCTCGTGACGCGACAGTGTGAAAAGGCGGTACGCGGCTGTGACACGCCTGCCGCCTGTGAGCACCGCGTCCCGCCCGTCCGTGCACACGCGCACACCAAAATGTGCGTCCCACATGTACGCGCAGATGCCCGCCTCGACAACCGCCGGCGCGATGATCTCGACGGCGGGATTGTGGTCCTCGAGCAGCCAGGCGAACACATCACCTCCGTGCAGCGGTATGTTTTTCTTGTCGCGCGATTCCAGATGATGGTGCGGAATGTGGCGGATACCGTCCGGCCGCAGCACGCAGCATGCGCTGTACCGTTTGTCCTCGGGCCTCTCCGGCGTAAACACGGCCTCGGGCCAGAGGTTCAGGAATTCGATATCGCCATGGTCCGCATGCCACGACACGCTCCATTCCGCACCGTCGTCCACTTCGAGTGCGGCCGTCACATGGTATTCGAACTGGCCGGTGCGGTCGTCGGCGCGCAGCATGAGGTCGACGCGGCTCAACACCGTCCCGTCGGGGGTGCGTCCCTCGCAGCGCACGGAGACACTGCCCGCGGACTGCGATATCTGTGTGACGGTGGCGGCGGAGGAAACGCTGCGCCCGGGTTCCTCGTGACGATGGTATTGACGCCAGTACAGCGGCACGGGCAGACGTGTGCCGAGCAGCGGCGGCGCGTCCGCGGAAAATCGGATATCACGGAGAGAAAGATCCTCTATGATGGCGGCATCGGCGCCGTCCACTTGAAGGACTCCGGAGGAGGGACCGCTGGGGAGGTAGGTGCAGCGCATGCTCATGGGGCGGTTGAGTGATCGGAGGATTTCCGCGGCGCGAGTTCGTGCATTCGTTCCTCGAGCGCGCGGCGGAACGCGGGTTTCAGGGCGGTCTCGCGCAGGATACGCGCGAGGTCGGCTTCGACGGCGGTGTTGATGGACGGGATTTCGGCGAGCACTGCGTCGATGCCGATGTCGCGCGCCCAGAGCCGGTCGAGCAGGGGTTGGAAGCGTTCCATGATGGGATTCATGGTCCAGCTCGAGAGCCGCGCAAAGTATCGTGAATCGCCGCCATCGTTGACGAGACTGCGCTCCCACACCTCGCGGAAGCCGGATCCGCGCAGCGTCGGATACCGTGCCTCCCACCCTCCCGTAAAATCAACGTCGCGCAGCACGGGATTCGGTTGATACGCCGACGCGGTGCCGATGATCCATTTCAGCGCCGCCCACGTGCGCGCGGGATTTTTTGTGCGCGCGCTGATGCAGAGGCCGCCGCTGCGCGACCGGAAATACAGGGGCGCCTTCCCGGCAAAACGCGGCAGCGGCGCGACGCCCCAGGGCACGCGCAGCGCCGCATACATCGACGGATTCGGAAGACCTTCGACAAGCATCGCCACGGTACCGTTCTCAAGCATCTGCGGGGGCTGCATGCCCATCGCCTGCACGCGCCGCGGATCGAGCATCAGGCCCGCGTCGAGCAGCGCGAGATATTTTCCGTACACCTCCCGCGCTTCCGGCGAGATGGAGAGCAGCATCTCATCTCGCCCTATGGGCGCGTGATTCATGCGCTCGAGTGTTTCGACAAAGTGTGTCCCGATGTAGATGCCGTGCTGGTCGGTCTTGCCGTCGCCATTTTTATCGCGCGTGAGTACGCGGGCGGCGCGCTGCATGTCGTCCCAGGTCCACGACGTGTCGGGATATGGGATCCGTGCCTCGTCGAAGAGCCGGCGGTTGTAATACACGCCGCAGGTGAACGCCCAGTTTCCGCAACTGTACCACCCTCCGTCGATGGCGCGGCCGTCCTGCAGCGCTGCTTCATACAGGCGCGCGACGAAGGGATCCCCTTCGCCGACCGTGCGCAAATCCAGCAGATGCCCCTCCGCCGCGAGGCGGTCGCGCAATGAGGCGCTCGCGTAGAAGATGTCGGGTTCCTGCCCCGCCGCGATCATCGCCAGCAGTTTCTCGTCGCCCGAAAAGGGATTGAGCCGTATCGTGATCCCGCTCTGCGCGGCAAACGCAGGGATGTCGGCTTCCAGGGCGGCAACCTCGGCGGTGTTGGCGGCGCATTGATACACTATTTCGTCGCCACGCTCGGTTTTCACGCAGCCGAGTATCAGCATCAGCGCGCACAACAGCAGGCCCGCGGCCGCGCGATTCTTCACAGGTCCATGTATGTTCACGGCACTCATTCTGCTCCGACTGAGAAGTGAATCCACCCGCGCCGACGACCCGTGCCCGCTCCGTTCATCCCATCCTCGCGCCCGCGGCGATCCCGCGCACGAAGTGTTTCTGCGCCAGCAGAAACAGGATCACATTTGGCACCATCACCATCACCGACGCGGCCATCAGGGTGTTCCATTCCACCACGCCCGAACCGAGCATCTGCGTCTTCATCATGTTGAGTCCGAGCGTGAGTGTCGCGTGTTCGGGCGTGTTGATGTAGAGCAGAGGCGTAAAGAAGTCGTTCCACGAATTGATAAAACTGAAGAGCACCACGGTTGCGAGCGCGGGTCGCGCCTGCGGGAGCACGATACTCCAGAGGATGCGCAGCCGGCCGGCGCCGTCGATGAGGGCGGCATCGTCGGACTCGCGTGGTATGGTAAGGAAGAATTGGCGAAGAAGAAAAATATAAAACGGTGTCCCGAACAGGCTCGGCACTATGAGCGGCAGCAGCGTGTCGATCCATCCCAGCCGCGCGAACAGCATGTACTGCGGGATCATCGTCACCTGTCCGGGGAGCATCATGGTCGCGAGGCAGATTGAGAACAGCAGGTCGCGTCCGGGAAAGCGCAGCCGCGCGAAACCGTACGCAACCAGGGAACAGGACACGACGGTGAACAGCACGCTCGGCACGGTGACGAGCATCGTGTTGATGAAGAAGCGCCCGAATGGCACGATGTGCAGCGCGCGCGTGTAGTTCTCGAAATGCGGCTCGGCCGGTAGCCAGCGGAACGGCTGTGCAAACACACCCGCCGAATCGTGCAGCGACGACGAGATCATCCACAGCGCGGGCATCGCGAAGAGCGCGCCGAGCGCTGTGAGGACGGCATAGGCCGCGGTGTATCGCGCAATGACCGGCACCGCCGCGCGTCCGTGGCTCATGCGGCGTCCCCTCCCTCGTAATGGACCCGCGAGCGCGCGAGGCGCATCGCCGCCACGGTGGCGCCAAGTATGATCAGGAACAGGATCCAGGCAAGGGCGGATGCATAACCCATGCGGAATTCCTGAAAGGCCTTTTTGTAGATGTACAGTACCGCGAACAGTGTCGCGTTGCCGGGCCCGCCCTCGCTCCCCGGCTGCGCGCCACCGGTCATGACATACGCCTGTGCAAACACCTGCAGGCCGCCGATCACGCCGATGATCGCACTGAAGAGCATGGCGGGCGAGATCATGGGCAGTGTGATGCGGAAGAAACGCCGCGCGGCGGAGGCGCCGTCGATGCGGGCGGCTTCGTGTAATTCGCGCGGCACACCTTCGAGCGCCGCAAGAAAAACGACAACCATGCCGCCGATACCCCAGAGCGACATCACGACCAGCGCCGGCTTGGCCCACACCTCGCTCTGCAGCCACAAGGGCCCCTCGATGCCGATGCCG
Source organism: Ignavibacteriota bacterium (assembly GCA_016218045.1). NCBI lineage: Bacteria > Pseudomonadati > Ignavibacteriota > Ignavibacteriota bacterium. Next base: position 116,377 of record JACRFB010000046.1, on the reverse strand, counting down.
CGCAGCAGTCCGTTTACCAGACCAAATTCCGGATTCAACATCCATATCCACAACACCGACACCGCGACGATGTTTGCGATGGAGGGCAGGTAGAACAACGCGCGGAACAGCGGGAGGCCGCGCAGCGGTGCGTGCAGCAGCAAGGCCAGCGCCAGGGATAAGGTTATCGACAGCGGCACGGCCAACGCCACGTACACGAATGTGTTGGCGAGACTCGCGGGGAACAGCGCGTCGTCACGGAATATCGCCCTGTAATTGTCGAATCCAATCCAGACAGGCGGCGAGAGAAGCGTGGCGGAGGTGAAGCTCAGATACAGCGAATAGAGCATCGGACCCGCGGTGAGCAGGAGAAATCCGGCCAGCCACGGGGAGATGAAGAGATAGCCCTGGAATCGCGATAGTCGCACAGTGTTGGGGATGGGATGAACGCGCCGCAACGCGCGCAATACACGGGAAGGGTGAAAGATAATGATCTCCCCGCGGAATGTCTCGCGCTCATACCTCCGCCTCGAAATCCTCCCAGGCCTCGCGCCCGAAGGGGGCCGGTATGTGTCGGAGCGCCTCGTCGTCGCTTTCTAAATACCAGTGCGCCCAGGTCAGCTCCGTATCCCCCGCGCGCCTCTCCACTACACGCTCGGCACGGGTGTCCGCGCGCAGCAGAAGCGCGACACCGCCGCGCATCGACGCGCAGCGCGTGCCGTCGGCGTCCATTGTTTCCTCCACGACTATGGTGTCGCAAAAGGCGGCAAAGGCCTCAAAATCCGGATAGGCCGACGCCTCGACGATGTGTATGGCGAAACCGTTGCGCCAGGTGGACACCTCGTCGCGGCGGTAGTCGCGCGGCGCGTGTCGGAGATTGTGCAGACCGAACACAAGGTGACCGGCTCTGATGTCTGCGGTCCATCCGGCCTCTTCCGGAACCGGTGCCGCTGTCAGCGGAACGATGAGACCATACACGGTGCCGTCGTCAAACAGGATACGCTCGCCCGCCTTCCCTTCTGCCGGAAAGTCCGTCACCTCGCGGTCGCCGATACGCAGCCGCCGGAACGGTTCGTCGAAACCGAACACGAGTTCGACGCGGAACGAGGTCACACCGTTGTGGCCGGATCGTTTCGCGGCGTACATCACCAAAGCGCTGCCGCCGTGCTGTACCGTGAACGGCCGTCCCTGTTCGGGATAATAACTCGCGTCCGTGACGCCTCCCGTGCAGTGAAAAGGATTCCCCTGTCCGAAATGTGCGTCGTTGTACACGCCGCGTGTGAAAAACGACCGGAAGTCCCCGCGGCCGCGGATCGGACTCCTGCGCGCGATGCGCAGCATGATGGCATCGGAGTGTGCGCCGTTGACGTACGGCGACGTGGCCGTCCCCAACGCAAAATGCTCCGAGAGATATGTGGTCAGCTCGGCCCAGCCGCCGGGATACACCTCCGTATCGAAACCTCTGCCCGCGGCATTTTCGTGATACGCCTCGCCGTATGTGGAGCGGCGCAGCTCGAATGGAAGAGGTTTATGGAACACACATGTTTCGACGTCCGATGGCGGATGAAACGGCGTCAGTGCCACAAGGCCGTTCTGCAGATACGCGGACAGATGTTCAAACTGCTGTGCGATGGAGGGATCGATATACACATCCTGCCTGTCGAAGACGGCGTACCAGATGCTGTGCAGGCCGGAATAGCCGCCGCTGCTGTCGTCTTGATACGCGCGGGAAAACGGTCCGGCGAATTGCGCGCTGGGAGCGTGGTAGTGAAGCGCGGTGAGGCGCCAGAGTCCGGCCTCGAGGAAGGCCGCGAGACGCCGGGCGCGCGCATCACGCGCGTGTTCGGCGATGAGGGCGAGGAAACAGAGGTCGAGCGCGGTGTAGGTCGGACTGTGATACTCCGACATGTCGGCCTGCCTGCGGCCTGTGCGGCGCCGGTCGCCCGTCACCGCCCTGAAACGCGCGAGGGCCTGAACGCCCAGTTCCACGGCCCAGGGCTCGTTACACATCTCGCCGCCGAGTATGAGCGTGGCCCAGGCGCCGAGGGGATGATTCACGTTGCCGTCGTGCCAGCCGACTCCGGCGGCGGCCACGAGCTGGGAACGGACGCGCCCTTCCAACGTCACGCGTAATTCCGGCGAAAGTTCAAGACCGGATGTATGCAGTATGGCAAGCAGTGTTGCGGGTGTGTGTGTACCATCGACGCTGGGTGTCTCGCGGAGCAGCGCGCGGCCGAGATCACGCCGCCGTGTTTCCTCGTCCGTGAGCAATGCGATGGCATACCAGATGGTGTCGCGTTCGATGAGGCAGATGCGCCGCGCCGGATCGAAGTATCGGTCGCCGCAGGTCCGCGCGAGCTGCAGCAATGCCGCGCGGCGATCCCTGTGCAAATCAAGGGATGAGGCGTTCATCCCCGCAGTTCCACCGGACCCGCGCCTTCGGATGCCCGCACGACAAACAGTGCGTCGTCGATCGAGCGCCCCTGGGCGGCAAGCAGATCGGAGCGCGGCTCATAGTACTGCGCCCGCAAGGCGGCAAGCAGATCCGGGACGAGCTGCGGCGGTGTGACCGAAACGGTGCATCCGCCGAATCCCGCGCCTGTGACGCGCGCGCCGAGCGCTCCGTTTGCGCGCGCGATGGCGACCAGCGTGTCGAGTTCCGCGGTGCTGATCCCGAAATCGTCGCGGCAGCTTTCGTGCGAGGCGTTCATGAGATCGCCAAAGGCGGCGATCTCGCCGGCCTGCAGAGCGTCCGCCGCGGCGCGCACACGTGCCGCTTCGCGCACCACGTGGCGGTAGCGCTCCGCGACGCGGAATCCGTCCGGCCCCGCTTCCACCACCGACCCGTCGCGGGTCGTGCAGAATGAGAGTATCAGATCCTCTTCTCCCATTCCGGTCCGCGCGGCGATCTCGGAAAGCTGCAGCGGTCCCCCCGCGAGTTTGGCCAGCACCGTCTCCGCATCGGCACCCGCGCCGTCGAGATCGGCGAGCCGCTCCGCGCCGTCGACACGCGCCCCCGCCTCCGTATGCGCCGCGCGCGCGAGCGCGAAGGCCAGGCGGCATTCCACGGCGCGGAGATTGTAGGCGTGGCGCATTGCCGCGGTCTTCGGCGCGCGCTGCAGGCTGTCGCTGACGACGATGGCCATCGACGCGGGCAGTTGGATGCGGCGGGCGCGCAGCGGATAGAAGTCGATGCACAGCGCGGTGCCGCGTGCCGACAGCAGCGCGGCCGCCTGATCCATGCCGCCGCCCTCGATGCCCGCGTGCCGCTCGGCACGCGCGAACACGTCGGCAAGGTACAGCGGATCGGCGGCCGTGTCGTTGACTGCCAGCAGCGCGAGTCCGGCCGCGACGAGCAGGGCGGAGGACGACGAGAGTCCGGCCGCGACGGGGATGCCGCTGTCGAAGCAGGCATCCATGCCGCGGTCGATGTCGATCAGTCCTTCGTCGAGCAGCTCCCGCGCGGCGGCGATGACGTAGTTGCCCCAATCCCCCCGCGGAAACATCGCATCCACCGAACCAAGCCGGAACATGCGTTCGCCATACAGCCCCTCACTGTTGCTGATGCGCACCGTCGAATCGTTGCGGCGCCGGTATGCCACGGCCATGTCGCGGTCGATTGCAATCGGCAGCACGGGATACCCGTTGTAATCCGTATGCTCCCCAATCAGATTCACCCTGCCCGGCACCCGCCGCACCCCCTCGGCCTCACTGCCTGGGAAGTGTCTGGCGAAGTTCTTTATAAGGCGGCTGTATCGTAACATCGAGTGAATGGGGGGAATGGAGTGAATCAAATGTCCGCTATGTATTCCGTGTTTTCGGTTCTGCGTTCAGTATTCTGAATTCTGAATTCTGAATTCTGGATTCTAGATTCTGAATTCTGAATTCTAATACCCATACACCCCGCGGTCGCTGCCTTTCCGCTCGAGTTTGATGTCCTGGAGCTGCGGCGCCTTGACACGAATGACGAGGGAAAAACTGCGATACGGCCCCGCGGGAACCCAATTGAACATCATCTCCCAGCAATGCAGGTCGCGCGTAATGTTGAGCGAGGGTGTGCCGAGTGTGCGCGACGGCAGATCGTAGTAGAGCCCCGCAGTGACATGCCAGCCGGGCGTGGGGCTGATGCTCAGATTCGCGCGCATGCTGGCAGACCGTGTCTGGGCGTCGGGATTGTATTGGTCCATCCCGTAATCGAAGCCGAAGGACAATGACCAGGGAATACGATACGCAGTGCTGGCAGGCATCGCCGATGTATCACGCGTGGAACTGGTGAAGAGTTCCTGGGTGAGCGTCGAAGTGAGGTGGAAGTCGAAAGTTGTAAGACGCAGCGGGCCGCCCGTCTGCGCGAGATACGAATTCACGACATGCCCCTGCTCGATCATGACCAGTGCGCCCGCGGTGTCGAGACCGTATCGCGCGCTCTGCCACTGATACGGCGAAAAACTCGCGCGGCCGTACACATCAAACAGTCCGCCGATGTTGGTGCGGTAGTCCAGATTTACATCCGACAAATTCAGACTGTCGCTCACAAAATTATAGGCGGATCCGAGCGAGATGTCGAGAAGGCGGAATTTCCTTGGCGTCATTGTGGTGTCGGCCTCGGCGGGATCCAGCTTCATTTCGAAGATGTTCGAGAGTTGAAAACCGAGCGTCTGCGACTCGAACGCGCTCACGCCGCCGAACACTTCCGCCGGCCGCTCGGCATAGCCGGTGTACGGGTCGTAGCGCACCTCGCGGTCGAGACTGTCGCGGTAGGACTGATACATCCCCCAGCCGGGGGTCGAGAAGTCGGGATTGTACGTGTACGAAAGGCGCGGTTCCACGGTGTGCCGCACACCCTGTATGCCCGCGATGTTGGGAGAGAGGGTCCCGTACAATTTGGTGCTGACAGCCACGCCGCTCTGGAAACCGTGCAGCGCATAAAATCCGCGCACGTCGCGGGCGACCACGGAGTTGGTGGACCTGTCGTACGACCGCTCGAGACGGTGGTCGTACCAGCGCTCGGTGAGACTGAGCGATGGAGAGATGGTGATGTAGCCTAATTTGGGTGTTAGAAGAAAACCGACCGAATGCGAGATGCCGCGCCTGTCGTACTGGGCGCTCACCACGCTGGTGTCGGAGTTCGAAATTCTCGTGTGTTTCAGGATGTCGATCGAATTTTTGAAATGCGCCGTGTAATTGAATCCGATCATTTCATACCACGCCTCGGTGCCGGTTCCGGACCCGCTCCTGAATGGGAAGACCTGCGACTGGTTGAACGTGATGTCGGGGAGGACGTTGTTGCTCGTTCCGTCCTGCAGATTCTGGTTGCGGGACATGTTCACCGACAGCGAACGACCGGTTCCCTCCCACGCCGTGGAATAGGCGGCGGTGGAATACACGTTTTGATTCAACAATTGATTGATGTTGTTGCTGAAGCTCTGGTAATAGGAACTTGTAAGATAGCTGATGTTCGCCGTGATGGTCGACTGCGGATCCAGTTCCTGCTGGTGCTGCAGATCGAAACGGTATTCGGTACGCGGCTGATCGTCGGGCAGGTATGGAGATCCGATTTGGAAGGTCTGCCTTCCATACGAGGCCTTGATGGATCCCGCGAAAGCATAGCGGAGTTTGTAGTTCAGGTCCACCCCCACCCTGTAACCGCCCTTCGAAAAGATGTCGCCCGTGAATCGCGCATCCCAGTAATCGCTGGCGGCAAGATAGTAGCCGCCGTTCGTGAGGTAGCGTCCGCGGGCGTAGTCGTACCCGAAGGCCGGGAGAATGATGCCCGAACTGCGGCCGCCCTGGCTCGGGATCACGGCAAAAGGCAGGGCAAAGAGCGGAATGTCTTCGACAAAGAAATAGATCGGCTCGGCGATGATCACATCGTCGGGCACAAACTTCATTTTGGGTGATCCGAAATAGAAGTGTTTGTGATCCGGATTGTCACACGTGGTGTATTGACCGTCCTCCACGAAATACGTCTTTTCGGATTTGCGTTTGATACGTTTGCCGAGATAGAAACCGTCGTCGATGGACGTTTCGCCCTGCGAAATGACTCCCTGCTTGGTGCGGAAGTTGTACGTCATCGATTCGCCCTCGTACGACTCGCCGCCGTCCTTCAGCACGGGCCGTCCCAGGCTTTTTGCTCCCGCGCCCTGTGCGGTATCGGGTACACCCTCCGCGCGAATGGTGGACGAGTCCCAATCCAACACGAGCCGTTCGGCCTTGATGTTCATGGCTCCATAGGCGATGGACGAACTCCCGGCCAGCGCCATACGTTTTTGACGGAGCCGGTACACCACCGAGTCCTTCGCCGCGTATGTGACGAGCGTATCGACCGCGTTTTTCACTGGAAACACAAAGGCCGTATCGGGCTCCGCCGTGAGCGAGTCGTCGATCAGCACCAGAGCCGTGTCGAGACTGTCGATTCGGGCTTGCGGTAGACCGCAGGAGAACGCACCCGTGTACGACCGGTCCTCCCCATGCACGGAAATCGTACAGAGGATAAGAAAGACCGGAAATATCAGGGAGAAACGGATCATTGTGATGGAACAGGCGCCCCGTATCGAATTTGTGTTTCAAAGGTACAAAATGCCCATGGCGGGAAAAATCCCATCCCTTCCCCCCGGCGCACGTTCCACGTTACACGTTCCACGTTACACGTTACACGTTACACGTGACACGTGCGAGGTAGCAAGGTAGCAAAGTGGCAAAGTGGAATGGCTTCCCGCCGTGCGTCCCACTTCAACTCCCCACTCCCCCGTCACACGTTCAACATGACACGTGCGAAGTAGCAAGGTAGCAAAGTGGCAAAGTAGAATGGCTTCCCGCCGTGCATCCCACTTCAACTCCCCACTCCCTACTCCCTACTCCCTACTCCCCACTCCCTACTCCTACTCCCAACTCCCCACTCCCTACTCCCTACTCCCCACTCCCTACTCCCTACTCCCCACTCCGTCGCTCTCTCTATTCGGACAAATTATATCCTATTATCACTAAAAAACACCAGCAAGTATTGATATTGCGATCATTCGCCGTATATTCCCGCTAACCATTACATGTTCATCGTTGGAACCGGCGCGCGAGGGTGCGTTCAGGACCGGCGATTGCGTCGCACTCTCCTACTGATTGCTCACGACAGACGTATCACTGTTTCGGATTCGGACGAACTCGTCCGCTGAATTGATGCTTGGAGCCATCACCCATATCCCACCCACCAACTTCTCAGGAGGTATCATGCGCAATTGTGTCTTCACCATTGTTCTGACGCTGCTCCTCGGGCCGGCGCTGCTGGCGCAAGGCGTGCCGCAGAGCATGGCCTACCAGGGTTACGTCACGGATCTGGCGGGCTCGCCCGTCGCGGACGGCAATTACTCATTCACTTTCGCGCTGTATACTGTCGAGAGCGGTGGCACCGCGCTGTGGCAGGAAACACATCCGACAGTGGCTGTGACCAAGGGACTTTTTGCGGTGCACCTCGGCCGGGGCAATCCCGCCGTGCCTCTGACACCGCTGTTCGACCAGCAGTATTTTCTCGGCATCAAGATGGGCGTCGATCCTGAAATGACACCCCGCGTGCGGCTGAGCACAAGCGCGTACAGCTTCCACGCGCGCACAGCCGACGGTGTTGCGCCGGGTTCGATCACCGATGCAAGTGTGGCGGCGGGCGCCAACATCGCCGCCAGCAAACTGCAGAGCAGCATCCTCACCGAGGCCGAGGTTCTTGCCGGTTCTGGCGTGACCATCGACCGCGCGGGCGGCAACCTGACCATCAATGCCTCGCCCGGCGCCGTGGTGCTGGCGGGTGACGTGACGGGACCGGCCGGCTCGAATGTGATCGCAAACAACGCGGTGACGACGGCCAAGATCGCCAATGACGCTGTGACGAATGCAAAGATCGCCACCAACGCAGTCGGCACAACGCAGATCGCCAACGACGCTGTCACGGCCGCAAAGATTGCCCCGAACGTGGTGTCGAGCATCGCGGGCGTGTCCAACGACGGCGGCGACATCAACCTCGTTGCGGGCGCCAATGTCACCATCACACCGAACGACGCGGCGAACACCATCACCATCGCAGCCGCGGGCGGCGGCGGGGGTGGACTGACGTTGCCGTACAGCGGCACCGTGAGCAGCGCAACAAACGCCTTTGCGGTGGAAAACACCGGCACCGGACGCGCTGCCCAGTTCGAAATCAACAACGCGTCCTCCACGCAGGATGCAGTGTATATTGTCACAAATTCTACTTCCACGTCCAGTAATGCTCTCGATATCGACGGCGGTGGTGGAAATGCCATTGAGGCCCGCAACAATAGCGGCACAGTGGCAACCATCGATGTCTACAACCTCGGTGGAGGTTCCGTGGCGAAATTCGGGAACGGGAGCACCAGTGCGGGGAATATCGTCGAGATTACCAAGAGCGGCGGTACAGGCAAAGGTATGAACATCACCTATGGCGGTAGTTCTAATGCCATCTATGTAGACAATAACTCCACCGGCACAGGCATCGAATTGCGGCAGGACGGCACCGGCAAGGCGGCATATTTTCATATTGAAAACACGACGTCGACGGAAAACGCCGTCTACGCGGAGTCGAAAAGCACATCGGCCTCATCCGATGCATTTCAGGCGAAGGCAAACGCGGGCCGCGCATTCTATGGTGAATCGGCCATCACCTCAGGCTCCAACACTGTGTACTCCCGAAACACCTCGACAGGTGGAGCGTATTTCGGTGTTAACACCAGTACGTCGTATCCCACTGCGAATTTCCAAAACACCAGCACTACGGCCAACGCGCCTATATTGAAAACGTATGGTGGCGGTGGCGATGTCACGATTGACCGGGAAGGGGACATCTCTGCGGATGGGAAGATCACTGCGGATGAAGAAGTCTCCGGTACCCGCTTCATCGCGACGTCGAACGCGAGCACTGCGGCCGGTTCCGTGGGTGTGAACAATGTGGTGTACGCCTGGGCGCGTGTTGACTTGTCAGGCACGACCCTCACCACACTCGCGAGTTTCGGTTGTACGGTGGCGCGCTCGGGCGTGGGTAATTACCGGCTGACCTTCACCACGGCTTTCGGCAATTCCAACAACATCTGCGCTGTTGCGAGCTGCCGCCAGTCCGCGGGCAACTATACCGCGACAATCGCTCTCTATGGCACGACGTACATCGACATCGAAACGTACAATGGATCAGGCACACAGGTCGACTGCGACTTCCAGGTGATCGTCACCGGCGTACGCTAATTGCATGATGCACATCCATCCCATACGAGGCGCATCATGAAATCACATCCGATTTCCACTCTCATCCCGGCGTTTCTGCTGCTGGCACTCGCGCTCTGCGCGGATGTGCACGGGCAGGGGCGCATCAACTGGCAGGCGGCCGACGCCTCGGGAGCCGAACGCTCGCAGGAGGGTTTGATCCGCGTATACAGCAACGTGGGTCAGTCCGTCAACGGCGTCACCACCGGCACCGGCCGAATCCTGAACAGCGGCTACCTGTATGTGCGGCTTGTGCCGACAGGTGTCGCCACCATCAGCACGCAGTCGCTCATCGACTTCGGCAGCGTGCTTGTCGGGCAGACCGAGACACGCTCGCTCACCGTGCAGAACACGGGCGCTCAGCCACTGAACATCTCGGGCACCCCTGCCACGCCATCACAGTTCACCGTCATCGCGAACGGCGGCGCGCAGACTATCGCGCCGGGCGGTTCCGTCACGATGCAGATTCAGTTTGCACCATCGGCCGCGGGTCTGCTCACGGGCACGCTGACCATCAACAGCAATGCGGGCAATGATCCGAGCTTTGATGTGGCGCTGCGCGGCACGGGCACGTCATCCGCGCCCAACCTGCAGCTCAGCACAACATCGCTGCCCTTCAACGCGACAGTGGGCGGCAGCGATACGCGCAGTGTGACACTCTCGAACACGGGCAATGCCCCGTTGACCCTGAGCGGTCAGGCGATCAGCGGACCGAACGCGTCGCTGTTCACCATCACCCACAACGCGGCCTCCCCGATAGCAGGTGGCAGTAACGACTTCATCGAAATCCGCTACTCCCCCACCAGCGCGGGCAACCACGCCGCCACTCTCACCATCACCAGCAACGACCCGAACACACCCACCGCGATTGTGAACCTGAACGGCAACGCCACTTCGGGCAGCACGCCGCGGCTGACGATGAGCACCTCGCCCATCGACTTCGGAACGACGACACCATCAACGCTCGTCACCCGCGTCGTCGTGATTTCGAACACCGGAACGGCGCAGCTCACGCTCAATTCACAGAATGTCTCCGGCACAGGATTCAGTCTTCAGAGCCCCGCGGGCGGAGTCATTAGTCCGGGCGGGACAACAACGGCGACACTGGCATTCCAACCCTCTGCGGTCGGATCCTATAGCGGCACCTTTTCGCTCACGAGCAACGATCCGGCGAATCTGTCGGTCTCGGTGACGTTGAACGGGCAGTGCAGCGCGGTATCAACCGGGCCGCGCATCGCCGCGAGCAGGTCCTACATCGATTTCACTCCGGTGAAAACCGGCGTGCAGAAGGTGGAGGATGTGGTGATCCGCAACACGGGCAATCAGGATCTTGTGATCTCGCAGCAGCTTATCACAGGCATCGACGCGGCGGACTTCTCGATCGTATCGCCCGCCACTACAACGATTGCACCGGGTGGAAGCGCCACAGTGCGCCTCGGCTGCCGGCCGTTCACCGCCGGCAACAAACGTGCGAACTACTCTGTCGAGTCCAACGATCCGACACAGCGCACCTTCGATCTCGCGCTCATTGCCACCGCGACGGGCGTGTACGATCCCGCGGCTCTGCCGCGCAGCATCCGTCTGCACCAGAACTACCCGAATCCCTTCAACCCGGGTACGACATTCCGCTACGAGACCGACGTTGCGGGAGTGGTGGAACTGCGTGCGTACACGATGTACGGCGAAGACATCGGCGTCATCAACAGCGAGTTCCGCGAGGCCGGAGTCCATTCTGTGCAGTACGACGGCTCGATGCTCGCGTCGGGCGTGTACTCCATCGAATGCCGTCTCATCCGCGGCAGCGTGGTGGAACGCTCGAATGTGATACAGATCACGCTCGCAAAGTAACACCACGTTACGGTTTCAAACACCGAGCGCCGCGGGAAACCGCGGCGCTCACTTTTTATGTCATTCGGGAATCGACGTCATCGACGCTCCCTGATACTTGTCGTCGATCCACACGCCTTCCTGTGCAATTTCGCCGTGGCGATCGTACATCACCCCGCGACCGTGACGTTTACTGTGTTTCCATCCGCCGCGGTACACGCCGCCGTCGGGGAAAAGCCACGAACCGTACCCCTGGTATTCACCCTCGAGATACATACCGTCATATTTCGAACGCTCAGAAAAGGTGGACACGCCGTAGCCGTGTTGCACTCCGCCACTCCAATCGCCCACATAACTTTTCCCATCGGCCCAGTACATCGTCCCGAATCCGCTGTAACGTCCCGCGCAAAACTCACCCACGTATCGGTCGCCTCCCGGCAGCAACATGGTCCCGCTCCCGTGTCTCCGATCTTCCTCCCACGTTCCGAAAAACATACGCCCGTCGCTCAGGAGCTGCACACCGTTCCCGCACCGCAACCCGTCGCGCCACTCACCCACGTAGACTTCGCCGTAGAGATACGTGTACTGCCCCTCGCCTTCCATCCGTCCGTCGATAAAATCACCGACGTACCTCTCGCCATTTGGGAAAACCAATTCCCCCTTACCCGTCCGCCTGTCACGCAACCATGCTCCCGCATACTGCCGGCCGGTGGGAAACGTGATCGTTCCGATGCCATGCCGCAGACCGTTTTCGAAGGATCCGGAATATTTGCGGCCATCGTCCCAGAACATTGTACCATTTCCATTGATACAATCGCCGCTCAGGCAGATGCCGGGAATATCCTGCCCTAGCAAGTATGTGGGCGCAATTTCTGGAAGGATGACACACAGGGAGGACAGGAAGAATTGAACTATTTTCATGGCAGATCCCCAAACGTTGGTGAGTATGTCTCTGCCGTGAAATTATTTCATATAGTGTGCCGAACTGTTCTTATAACCGTAAATGTCGTGCAATTATTTCATTCCGTGACCGCAAGCTTGCGCACAGACACAATCTTCTCACCGCGGAGCACCACGCAGTGATAGATTCCCGAAGACGATGCACCGAGCGGCATGATGGTGTTGTAACTGCCTGGTGTTTCGAATGATCTCCGCAATTCATTCATTTTACGACCGTTTGCGTCATACATCTGAACTGTTACTTCCGTCGGTTTTTCGACACGGATCGGAAGAACGAAGCTGTTTTCTCCCCTGAGCAGAGGATTCGGGTACAGCGCCCCGACCGAAAATTCTTCCGCCAAAGGAGAACGTTGTGTATCCAAAAGAGAGTAGCTGCTCTTAAAAACTCCCCTGCCATGTGTCGCCGCAAAAAGAGTCCCGTCTTTTCGCACCTGCAAGTCAGCAATAGTGACATTGCCCATTGCAGAATTTGCAGGAGTCCAGGTGGCTCCTCCATCCTCGGTCATAAACACGCCGACATCCGTCCCCACATACAATTTAGAAGTGTTTCCGGGATGGAACACAATGGTATTTGCCGGGGCATCAGGCAAGGTGGCAAGTGTGTCCGAACCGGAGGCGTTTGTCCATTGTGCACCGAAATTGGAGGTTTTATAGACATGGCCCGCTCTGAATCCGCTGAATGTAATGTACGCGACGGCAGGATCGGTGGGATTGACGGCCAGATCCGTTATATACCGAACCGGGAGTCCGGTGGTGACACGCGTCCAGTTTCCCCCGCCATTTGTCGTCACGTACACCACACCCGATGAGGAGCCGGTGTACACCACGGAGGGATTGCTTTTCGACACACCGATCGCCGTGATGAAGCCATTGTTGCTCAGATCCGGACTGACGGGCGTCCATAACTCTGCGGCGTTGGTAGTGCGATACATCCTGTACGTGCCGGCGTACAACACCTTGGGATCGGACGGATCCATTTCGAAGGGGGGCAGAAATGCGCAGCGGTCGGTGGTCCCTCCTTCCGCGCTTCGCGGAATTCCGTTCATCTTCGACTGAAAGGTTCCGGCGGAGCCCGACAGGGTGGACTTCATAAAATCCAGATAATACAGTTCGGCGTACATGATGCGCGGATCGGAATAATCGATAGCGGTGGCGCCTCCGTCACCGCCCGTGACATCCAGCCAGGACGGGCCGGAGGAGACTCGCAGATTGCCGTTGTCGATGGTGCCGCCCAGCACCACATCGTTTGTCGGGTGCGGTGTTCCACTGTGGAACTGCGTCGTGACGAGTCCGGCGTTTGCGTCGATCCAGCTCAGACCGCTTGTATTGGTGCGGTAGATACCGCCGTCGCAGGCGGCGAACAACTGCGCGGGAGTCTTGTGATTAAAAAGCAGCGCGTGCTGATCGGCATGAACGTACCCGTAGCCCGCGGCGGGATACCAGTTCGACATCTGCTTCCAGGTGGATCCGCCATTCGTGGATCGATACAAGTCGATGCCGCCCGCCCACACCTGATTCGGATTGGTGGGATGTACGGTGAGCACCGAATTGTACTGCCCCTGCTCGCGCATGTAATCGTCGCCATCGAGTTCACTACGCGGGATCGTGACGGCCGTCCAGGTATCGCCCCTGTTGCTGCTGCGATACACTCCCGCGCACGACTCGTCAGTCGCGGTAAAAGCGGCGTACACGACATCGCCGTTTGAGGGCGCGGCCGCAAGCTGTATGCGAGAAAAATTCGTAGCGGTGATGCCCGAGACCTTCGGTCCTTCCCATGTGGCGCCGTGATCCGTTGACCGAAATATTCCGACACCCTCGATCGAGCAATAGACCAGACCTTCCGTCGTGCGGCTGAACACCGACATCATCCCGCGTATGGCCGAGAATGTCACACGCAGCCGCACCCACGAATCGCCGCCGTCGCTGCTGCGCATGATGCCGGCCTTTGTCGCCGCCAACACGATGCGCGGATCGAAGGGATCGAAGGCGATGTCGAAGACAAATTCGAAGTTCGGGATGGCGGTGGCCGGGATTAATTCCCACGTCGCTCCCGCGTCACGGCTGCGGTATATGCCGCGTCCATAAGCGAACGAATCCTGCCAGAGAACGAAACCCTCGCCGTTGCCCGCAAGCACCGTCGACGGATCCGTCGGATGCACCGCGATGCTGCCAATACGCAGATTCGGCAGAAAGTCGTCGAGCGGCCGCCAGGTCGTGCCCGCGTCCGTCGTTTTCCAGATGCCTCCGCCGGCGCTGCCAGCGTACAGAATCGCTGGATTCGTGGGATCCATCGCGAGCGATCGGATACGCCCGGCGATGTTGGAAGGACCCAGCGACACCCACGTCCATGCATCCGCAGTCTTCTGCATCGGTGCGGGGCGCATGCGGCGTATATGTTCCATCGCGTCCTCGCGCCAGCCGGCCGGAGCGGAGCCGTACGGCCAGACCCGCTGCGCGTAGAAAAACCTGTCGGCCTCCCCCGGCCTGTCGTGCGCGCGCAACGCGGTCCGCGGCGTCGTGTCATCGATGCCGGGTGCCGTCAGGAAAAGACACAGTGCCGCGCTCGCGGCCATGAGGGCCGCCCGCAGGCCGATCGTCGCGATTTTCATACCAGTATATCCTTTGTTCTGCGCCCCCGGCGCCGGATCAGAACGGTTGATAGGCAACCGTCACAAGAAATTTGTAGAACACCGCCTTGATCGGGTGTTCGGTCGAGAGTTTTTGCGGACTGTAATCGACCTGCACGGAGGGTATCACGTACAGATTCCGCAGTGGTACAAACGCGTATTCGGCGCCGAGCACGAGAGAGGTGCGCATGGACGCCGCGCCCGCAAGATCGCCGTCCTCGTACATATACGACACGCCGGTCTGATATTCGGTTTCGATGAGCCGCACGCGCTTCGAGCGGACGTAGTTGAAACTCGGTCCCACAAACACACGCTCACCGTCCTGGCGACCGATCAGGCGCACAAGTACGTCGACATGGAAGAGGTCGTAGCGCAGTGTCAGTTCATCGCCGATGTCGCCATACCCCTGAATCGATTTCAAACTGTCCTGCCGGCCCGAGAAAAACACCGTCTGCGTGCCGTGCCATCCGGCGCGCAGGTACAGCGAGGCGTCGGAAAAGACCGGGATGTTAATCGACACGCCGTACGGCATGTTGAAGCTGCTCTCCTCGGCGACGAAGGTGCGGTCCCCGACCCCGAAATACCCGCCGCTGAACACGTTAAGCGCCGCGCCGGTGAAGGCCGAAATCTGCCATCCGTTAACGAGCGGCGGCGGAGGCACAGTGGGTGATTCCGGTTCCGTCTGCGCGCGCAGCAGGACCGGCACGATGAACACACACGCGGCGATCAGCGCGGCTGTACGCCGCACCGATACGCCCTGTGTGTCATTCCGTTTCGAGACTGGCAAGGTTCGCCTTGAGTTTCGCAAGAGTTGTTTCGGCATTGGCCTGTTTCGCGCGCTCCTTTTCAACAACATCGGCGGGCGCGGACGATACAAACTTGTCATTCGACAGTTTCGAAACAATGCCACGCAGCATGCCCTCGACGCGGTCGATTTCCTTCGCCAGGCGGGCACGTTCCTTCGTGATGTCGATCAGTCCTTCGAGCGGCAGGAACACGTCGTCGCCCGCGACAACCACGCTGGCGGAGAGCCGCGGCCGCGCGAGTCCGTCGCCCGCCTGCACGGTGCCGATGCGCGCGAGGCGCTCCAGGAAATGCGTGTTCTCGAGAATCGCGCGCCGGTGCTCCTCGCCGCGGCAGTTCACCACGAGATCGCAGGGCCGCGAGGGTGGCACATTCATCTCGCCGCGGATGCCGCGCACGGCCTCGACAAGCGACTGCAGATACGACATTGTGGCGTCGGCCTCCTCGTCCACTGCGGCGGGATTGTAGGCCGGAAGCCGCACGTCCATGATGCTGAGCTCATCGCGTCCGGGTTCGAGTTTGTGCCAGAGTTCCTCGGTGATGAACGGCATGAAGGGGTGCAGCAGCGTGAGCATCGATTCGAAGACGTTCAGCGCGCGACCGAGAGCCACACGCTGCAGTTTCTCGTCGTCCGCGTAGAGGCGGTCCTTGATCAGTTCGATGTACCAGTCGCAGAAGTCGTGCCACACGAATTCATACAGCGCCTTCGATGCGTCGTTCACGCGGTACCGCGTCATCGCCTCACGCAGCGCGGCGATGGTCTCGTGCAGGCGGCTGAAAATCCAGCGGTCTTCGATGCCCATCGAGCCCGGGGCGAGCGCCAGTTCCTGCGCGCCGGCAGGGGCTTGCCAGGCGCCGTCGCGCCACGTCCAACCCGTCCGCGTCTCGACCGCAGTCTTGTTCATGAGGAGGAAACGCGCGGCGTTCCAGATCTTGTTCGCGAAGTTCCGCCCGAGTTCACACTTCGATGTGGAGAAGAGCACGTCCTGACCGAGCGGCGCGAGGTACACGACGGTGAAACGTAACGCGTCGGCGCCGTACTCAGCGATCACGTCGAGCGGATCGGGCGAGTTGCCGAGCGACTTCGACATCTTGCGCCCCTTCTCGTCACGGATGATACTCGTGAAATACACATCGTGGAAGGGCACGAGGTCGCGTGCTTCGACACGCGGGGAGCCGTCGGCCAAGGGCACGTCACGCATGAATTCGAGTCCGGCCATGATCATGCGCGCGACCCAGAAGAAGATGATGTCGGGTCCCGTGACCAGCAGCTTCGTCGGATAGAAGTACCGCAGATCGATGCTGTCCTGCGGCCAGTGATGGACGCTGAAGGGCCAGAGCCACGACGAGAACCAGGTATCGAGCACATCCTCGTCCTGCCGCACACCGGGCGCGCCGCATGCGGGACAGTTGCCCGGATTTTCGTGCAACGCATCCTGCCATCCGCAGGTGTCGCAATAAAACACCGGGATGCGATGCCCCCACCAGAGCTGGCGCGAGATGGTCCAGTCGCGGATGTTTGTCATCCAATGTTCGTACACTTTGGTCCATCTCTCGGGATGGAATTTTACGACCCCGTCGCGCACTACCTGCAGGGCGGGTTCGGCGAGCGGTTTCATGCTCACGAACCACTGGTCCGACAGATACGGTTCAACCGGCACGTGTGTGCGGTAGCTGTATCCCACCGCGTGTGTGTGTTCGTCGATTTTTTCGACGAGGCCGAGGGCCTCGAGGTCGGCAACAACACGCGCGCGCGCATCGAAACGGTCGAGTCCGGCGTACACGCCGCCGTTTTCGTTGATCGACGCATCGACACTCATGACGTTGATCTGCGGGAGCGCGTGCCGCAGTCCTACTTCAAAATCGTTGGGGTCGTGCGCGGGGGTGATCTTCACAACCCCGGTCCCGAAGCTGCGGTCCACATACTCGTCGGCCACTACCGGAATCTCGCGGTTCATCAGCGGCAGCATCACGGATGTGCCTATGTACGCGGCATACCGCTCATCGTCGGGATGCACCGCCACGGCGGTGTCGCCGAGCATGGTTTCGGGACGCGTGGTGGCAACAACAAGAAATTTTGTGCTGCTCGGCACGCCGTTTTCGATGAGCGGATATCGGAAGTGATAGAGTTTGCCCTGCTGTTCGCGGTGCTCCACTTCCTCGTCCGACAACGCCGTGTGAGAGACGGGATCCCAGTTGATGATGCGTTTGCCGCGGTAGATGAGTCCGCGGCGGTACAGGCGTATGAAGGACTCGCGCACCGCGACACTCAGTGTGGGATCGAGGGTGAAGACCAGGCGGTCCCAATCGCAGGACACACCCAGCTTGCGGAGCTGGGCGAGGATGATGTTGCCGTATTTGTCGCGCCATTCCCAGACGCGCTTCAAAAATTCTTCCCTGCCCAGATCGTGACGACTCAGACCTTCCTGCTTTTTCAGTTCCTTCTCGACCACGGTCTGTGTCGCTATCCCCGCGTGATCGGTGCCCGGTATCCAGCAGGCCTGCTCGCCGTCAAGCCGGTGCCAGCGGATAAAAATGTCCTGCAACGTGTTGTTGAGAACATGCCCCATCGTGAGCATGCCGGTGATATTCGGTGGCGGAATGACGACGGTGTACGGATTCGCGCCCTGCCCCGCCTCGGCGTGGAACAGCTTTTTGTTTTCCCAAGACGCATACCAGCGGTCTTCCACGGCGGATGCCGCGTAGGCGCTGTCGATTGTTTCTGGTGTGTCGTTATTGCTCATTTTTTCTCCGATACGTCCGGGAAAAATACGAAAATGTTGCGTGGCGAGGAAGTTGGAGATTAGGAGTTAGGAGTTGGGATGAGGGACGGGGGACTAGGGACGGGGGAGTAATGTTGTTTCTAGATCCTAGATCCTAGATCCTAGATCTTCACTCCTGTATTCTGAATGCTGAATTCTCCCGCTGGGAACATGTTTCCGCTGGTCGTTGTTACAAAGAGTGACCTCTCTTTATCGTGCCGCCGCCATGTTCCGAGTACCACGCAGTGTCCGCTCGGGAGCCAGACACTTACAATCATCAAGGAGCTATGGTATGAACAACGACGACATGCAGGAAACAACACGGCGCGGCTTTATGGCGCGGATCGCGGCTATCGGCGCCGGAGCGCTGATGGGGGGTGCGATGTTTCCGCAGTTCGGGCAGGCGGCCCTGCAGGACAAAAAGACGGTGCTGACCACGGTGAAACTCGCTGAGCACGAGGCCCTCGCGGAGATCGGCGGCTCGATTCTGATCAAGGGAACGGAACAGGGCGATATTCTGGTCGTGCGCGCGGCGAAGGACAAGTACACGGCGATGAGCAACATCTGCCCGCACAAGGAGTGCAAGGTCAAGGTGAAGAGTGCCGAGTTGATCCAGTGCCCGTGCCATAAATCGGCCTACAGCATCGAGGGCAAATATCAGTCGGGACCCGCAAAGAAAGACCTGCTCGCTTTTCCCGTCGCGCTGAAAGATGGTGTGCTGACGGTTTATGCCGGTTGACCGGCACCCCCATTCACATCGTCCCTGGAGATGAGCATGAACAATGAACCGCGCGATGATGCGCGCCGCACTTTCATGAAGCGCCTGCTCGGCGCGGCCGGAGGCCTGGTTCTCGCGTCGGGTGTGCTGCCCGCAAGCGGCTGCGAAGAAGTGACACTCAAGAATCCCACGGGTCCGGTGCCCTCGACCGGACTCAGCATCGACAACGGCGTGCTGCGCATCGACACCGCGGCCGACGGCCTGTCGGCACTTACGGGTATCAACGGCTACCTGCTGGTGTCCGGCCTCGCCGGACTCCCCGAAAAAATTCTCGTGATCCGCACGAGTGCAACCGAGGCCTCCGCACTGTCGGAGATCTGCACGCATCAGGGATGCTCCGTCAGCCCGGGATCAACGGGCGTACTCGGATCCGATCGCCTTGTCTGTCCATGCCACGGATCCACCTTCATGGCCTCGAACGGTACGGTCGTCAAGGGTCCGGCCGCATCGGGACTCAAGTCCTATCCCGCCAGCGTCAGCGGCGCGATCATCTCGGTGGTGCTCGCATGAAGTCCGCCGTGCTCGTGCTCCTTGCCGTCGCCGTGTTCCTTCCCAGCGCGGGCTCCGCACTCCCCCGCTTCGCATTGACCGGCGGACAGACCTGCTCGTCCTGTCACGTGATGAGTTCCGGCGGCGGAATACGAAACGAAGGCGGATTCACCACGATGAAACGCACCGGGCTGTGGTCGCTGTACGAGGCGCCAGAATCGAACACGCTGTTCACGGAGCAATTGTCGTGGGGCTTTGACATCCGCAATCAGACGGCGTACCGCTATGATCCCGAGAGGCGCGATTTTGTACGCCGGCCCTTCTTCATGCAGATCATGCCGTACGTGTCCTATCGCCCCATGGAGGAAGTGGAATTTGTCGGCGGCGTAAATCTGGTCAAGCCCGAATGGCCCTCGCAACAGCGCGCCACCGCGGCGATCATTGTGCGTCCGCTCGAAGAGCTTGCCATCGAGGCGGGATACTTTCAACCAGACGTGGGCCTACGTCACGACGATCACACGACGCTCACGCGCAGCACGCTCCGACTGTATCCGGGGTGGAACGAACTCGGTGCCTCCGTCGTCGCCGCACCGCTGGAGTGGCTTACCGTGACTGCGGGACTTTTTGATACGCGCAACAGGCGCGCGGAAATTTTCACACGCGGCACAGATCCCGTCATCGACAAAGGCGCGCCGCTGGTGACAGGCAAGCTGCATCTGCAGCACGCAGATTTCGACAAGGGCCTTAGCGGCTTCGCGGGCGCATCCTTCTTCCATGCCGGCGGCCAGGACATGGCCGGATTGTACGCCGGGATCGGACTCATCGAACGAGCGTCACTCACTGCGGAATACGTGACCATGCGGAGCACGACATCAGGCAACAACGGCGAGTCCACCGAGCGCGCGTTTTCCATAGGCGCGTCGTACGATATCGTGGAGGCGTTCGCCCTCACGGCGCGGTACGAGGAGGCGCGGCATGGCTATGAAGGCGGCGGCAGCGGCAGTACGAAACAATACGTGCTCGGCGCGCAGATTTTTGTGCTGCCCTCGCTGGAGCTGCGGCCCGAGTACCGTTGGCGCGATACTCCCACATCGCGCATCGCGCAGTGGGGCGGACAGGTGCATCTCTTTTTCTGAGCATCCGTCCGCAATCACCTCACACCCCCAGATTTTTTTCACACCGCCACCGCCATCGTGCCTCTCGATTCGCACACAGGAGATTGACATGGAACTGTTCCTCGCGCAAAACCACGCGCCCATGACGCATCTGCCCATTGCTGCCGCAATACTCGCGGCCGTTGCCGCGGTGCTGGCGATATTCATCCACAAACCCCAACTGTCCTGGGCGTGGGCCATGCTGTCGATCGTCGCCATGGTGACTGTAATTCCGACCATACTCACGGGCATTCACGCCGCGAAGGGCCGCGGGTACATCGAGCAGGGCATCATGGTGGCCGACACGCCCGACAATGCCGACGTCGTGCTGCATCAGCGGCTCGGCATCAGCGGAGCCATTGTGGGACTGGTGTTCCTGTCACTCGGTGTGCTGCACCTGCGGGGACGAAAAGTGAACCGCTGGCTCGCCGCTGTCGTCGCCGTCACTCTCGCGATACTGTGGGGCGTGGGCGGGCACATGGGTGGCCGCGCGAGCTGGGGACCCGACACCTTCCCCGCGTACGAACACCTGACAACGCCGGACGCGGGCGCGCAATAACTACGCGCCTTCCGGCGCTGGTTTTACAACAGCGCTTCGATCTTCTGTTCCCAATACGACCGCGGCATCATGCCGACTTCGGTGGCACGAATGATGCCTTCGCGGTCGACAAGAAACGTGGTCGGAATACTCTGGATGTTGCCGTACTTCGCGGCGACATCGGGCGATCCGAATAATACAAAGTAGTTGATCGGATTCGAGGTGAGATACGTGTGCACCGCGTCCTGATCGTCGTCGAGCGAGATGCCGAGTATCTCGAAACCCCGCTCGCCGTACGTCTTTTGGAAATCCATGAAGTCCGGAATCTCCTTCTTGCACGGCGGGCACCACGTGGCCCAGAAATTCACCATCACCACCTTGCCCTTGAACTCCGAGAGCGACACTTTCTCGTCTTCGACGGAGAGCAGTGTAAAATCCGGAGCAGGTGCTCCGATTTCCGCCGATGCGCCCACGGGGGTCACCGCGTCGGTTCGTGGTGCCTTCTTGCACGCCGGGAGTCCGGCAACGAGGATGAGGGCGCTGAAGAGCGAGAGCGCGCGAAAGAGAATCGGGGCGGGTCGGAAAATCATGCGAGGACTCCGGTGCTGTTGCATTCGGGCTGAAATCTACAAAGGAAAATCGTCGAAGTCACCTGCGCGTGCCGTCCAGTTCACGCGGAAACGACACTCTTGCGCAGCGCGGCAAGCACGGCCTCGGCACGATCCCCGGTAATGCCCTTCTCCTTCATGGCATCACCGAGCGTGCCCCACAGCGGCTCACCACAGCGCAGGCAGCGCACACCATACTGCATAAGGAAACCGGCTGTCGCCGGAAATTGTGTGACGAGGTCTTCGATAGTCGTGTCCATGGTGATGGACTCGGGAGTGGTGATGGTCGTGTCCATGGAGTTGGACGCGGGAGTGGCGGAGGTCATTGGGTTTATCTCTCGAGAACGGGATACAAATCTGAGCACTTCCCCTCGGCGACAGGCGGCTGGAGGGACGCACAGAGTGTGATGCCGGCCGCGGGCGTCCGGATTCAGCCGCGCTGCGCCAGGGCGGCGAGAACACGCGCGGCTTCGCGCGAATACGCGGTGAAGTCGATGAAACACGAGTGGAGTTCCCTTCGCGCGGGATACGAGGCCCGGTACGCGCTGAATGCCGCGCGTGCCTGGTCCTTTGGAAGTGCCGACATCGAGCGCAGCGCGCGGTCGTCGGCCCCGATGTCGAAACAGCCCGTCAGTGCCTCCGCGATTTCGCACACCGGAGGTCCGCCGCGTATCGCCCTGCGTCCGAGTGCCGAGGCAGGCGGCAGCGTGTCGAGATAATTCCACGCGGGCTGGACGGAGGCGAAGCGGCACAGCGCCTCATAGACCATTTGTGTACCGAGCATTTTTCCGTCGAGTGAATGGCCCGCGATATGGGGCGTGGCGATATCGGCCGCGCGCACGAGGCGCGGATCCGCGTACGGCTCATCGGGATATACATCGAACACCAGTCCGGAGAAACGGCCGCGCGCGTGCGCCCGCAGGAGCGCGTCGGTGTCAACGACGGCACCGCGCGCGGTGTTGATGAACACGGCCGTCGGATTCATGGCCTCGAACGCCGCGTCGCCAATCATGCCCTGTGTCGCGTACGGGCCCTCCGTGGTGAACGGCACATGCAGTGTCACGATATCGGCGGCGAGCGCCTCGTGCAGCGGTCGGTACTGTGCCCCTCCCCGTGCCGCTTCCAAAGGCGGATCATTCAGGATCACTCGCATGCCTGTTTTCTCTGCGAGATGAGCGACCCAGGTCCCCACATGTCCCGCACCCACAATGCCTATACGTGTATCGTGCAGCTTCCTTCCCTGCCTGCACGCCAGCACATACAGCGCGGTAAAGACATACTCGGCCACGGACAGTGCGTTGCTCCCCGCGGCGGACGCGAATCCAATACCGCGCTCGCGCAGCCAGGCAACATCCACATGTTCGACGCCCGCCGTGGCTGTCGCCACAAAAGCCACGGGCGTGCCGGCGAGCAGATCGGCATCCACACGCAGCGTGGAGCGGCAGAGCAGCACATCGGCTGTTGCGAGCAAAGAACGAAGCTGCGGGCCATCGTCCATCCCGTACAAGCGCACTGTCCCGAGAGCAGCGCAGGCCTCGGCGATGCCCGGTATGTTGGCGTCCGCGAGAATATTCAGAGACATCACATCCTTTTTGTCAGGTTTTTACTGTGTTTGATGTCCATCCTCCGTTCCGCTGCATAAACTACAATTTTTTCCACATTCCCGCTTGATTCTGTCGAAAAGAGGATATAAACTGTCTTCATTATTGACACACAGCACTCCCCTCTGCACCGACGAGCAGTCTTCGGTGCACAGGTGTCGTAGACCTTCCACCAGACCGAGGGCACGTATATGAACAGGAGACGATTTCTCGCAGGCGCGGGTCTCGCGGCTGCAGGCTCAGGACTTGCCGCGCGCGCGGCAACAGGCGCAGCAGCCGACGCGGCGACAGCGGGGCCGGATACTGGCGGCGGCGATCCGATACAGCGCGCGCTGGCCGAACGGAAAGGCAGCTTGAAGGGTCTACCCGAACCGCTCGCACTGCCGCGGCGCACCACCGCCGGATTGGAGCCGTACACGCCTCGCGCGGAAAAACCCTGGAACCGCCAACGTGCACAGTATCTGATTCGACGCACCATGTTCGGCGCGAGGAAACAGGACGTCGACATGGCGCTCGGGAAAACACCCGGCGAAGTCGTCGACATGCTGCTCGCCGACAGCGCGCTGCCCGCAGCTCCCGGCTCCTGGGTCACCCAGAACTACGTGTACGACCGCCTCGCCGACAACTCCGACGCCGAGAACAGGCAGTGGTTGAACGACCTCCGGTATTGGTGGACCGGTCTCCTGGTGAATCAGGAATTTTCCATCCGCGAAAAGATGGTGTACTTCTGGCACGACCACTGGTCCACCGAAACGCAGGATGTGATACAGCCGCATTTCAACTACTGGTTCCTCGATCTATTCCGCAAGAACTTCCTCGGCAATTTCAAGCAGATGGTCAACGCCGTCACCGTATCACCCGCGATGCTGGTGTACCTCGACGGACGCTACAATACCAAGTCGCGGCCCAACGAGAACTACGCGCGCGAGTTGATGGAGCTGCACACACTCGGCGAGGGCAACGGGTACACGGAGGACGACGTTAAGGCGGCGGCGCGTGGCCTCACCGGCTGGACGCTGAAAGATCTCGGCGCGCTCCCGAACGGGCGGCGCCAGTATTCTCCGAACGAGGCGGCGTACATCGCCTCGAATCACGATGCCACGGACAAGACGTTTATGGGCAGGACCGGCAACTGGCGCGAGACCGACGTGATCGATATCATCTTCACGGAAAGAAAAAACGAAGTCGCGCATTTCATCTGCCGCAAGTTGTACCGCCAGTTCGTCTACGAGATCGCCGACGAGACCATTGTCGATCAGCTCTCGGCCATGCTCCTTGCAAACAACTGGGATCTGCGCCCCGTCGTGACCACGCTGCTCAAAAGCGAACACTTCTTCGAGACAGCAAACATGGGTGCGCACATCACCTCGCCGCTCGAGCAGTACATCGGCGCGATCCGTACACTCGGCATCAGCACCACCGCCTTGTCCGATATCTACAACACCTGCGGCACGCTCGGTCTGCAGCTCCTGCAGCCGCCCAACGTGAAGGGCTGGCCCGAGTACCGGACCTGGATCACCGCGAGCCGTCTGTCCAGCAGATGGAACGCCACGGATCTGCTGATCGACGAGAGCAAGAAGACAAACTCGAAATTCCCGCTCGATCCCATCGCCTTCATCACGGCGATATCCACACCGACGGATCCGCGCAAGATCAACAAGGATGTGATCGAACTGTTCTTTGTCCTGACGCTGAACGACTATCAGACCGAGGTGCTCTTCGAAAAGTTCATGAGCGGATGGAAGGATTACGAATGGGATCCCACCAATCCGGGCGCTCCCGACCGCGTGCGGAATCTGCTCAAGGCCGCGCTGCGCAACAACGAAGCACAACTCATCTGACCAGCCCCGACGAACTCACGAGCAAGGACACACAGCCATGAAACGCAGATCCTTCATCAGCACGTCCGTCGCGGCAGGCCTCGCATCCACCGCCCTCGGACCCGTCTTCGATCCCTTCACCGCGCGCGCCTACGGCCGCCTCAATCCCCTCGCGCGCCTCGCGGCTGCCGCCGGCACGGGCCGCGTGCTCGTCGTCGTGCAGCTCGACGGCGGCAACGACGGCATCAACACCGTGGTGCCGCACGCCGATCCGCTGTACGCGCAGTTGCGCGGCGGTCTGGCGATCACCGATTCGCTGCGCATCAACGACACACTCGGATGGAATCCGGGCATGACCGGCGTGCGCGGCATGTACGATGCGGGGCGTGTCGCGGTGGTACAGAACGTGGGATACCCGAATCCCAACCGCTCTCATTTCCGCGCGACCGACATCTGGTTCACCGCGAGCAACAACACCAATCCTCCCGACGCGAACACGCTGTTGTACGACGGATGGCTGGGGCGGTATCTCGACCAGCGTTATCCCGGATATCCCGACACCACACCCGCACATCCGATGGCACTGCAGATCGGATCAACCACCGCGCTGCTGCTGCAGGGTCCGAAATACCCGATGGGCATGTCGGTGAGTGATCCCGAACAGTTCTACCGCATCATCGCGGGCACCGACATCAGCGGATCCGAGAAGCCCGATCTGAGTACGCCCGCCGGCCTGGAACTCGACTACATCCAGCGTATTGCCGCCGAGGCGATCTCGTACGCAAAACCCGTGCGCGACATTTTCAACGCGATGCCGAACAAGGTCACCTACGCGAGCGGCACCGTGGCGAATCAGTTGAAGATCGTCGCGCGCCTGATCGGGGGCGGACTCGACACGCCGATCTACATCATCTCTCAGCGCGGCTACGACACACATGCCGACCAGAAGCCGCGTCACCAGTCGCTGCTCGGCGATCTGAGCGCGGGCATCACCTCGTTCTTCGATGATCTCGCTGCGATGGGTGTGGCTGACCGCGTGCTGCTCATGACCGTGTCGGAATTCGGCCGCCGCGCGCAAGCCAACAATCTCGGCTCGGGCAAGGAAGGCACCGATCACGGAACGGCTCTGCCTGTGATCTTTGCCGGTCCGACATTAAAACCCGGCGTGTATGGCAACAATCCGGATCTCGGCAATCTGAAGAACGGCGACATCGTGCATCAATTCGATTTCAAGCAGCTCTATGCCAGCGTGTTGACGCAGTGGTTCGGCGCAAAACCCGCCGAGACCTCGCTGGTGCTGAAGGGTGACTTCTCGCCGCTAGACCTCTTCCCCGCTCCACCCGTCGGCACACAGTCGCCCGACACCGCGGGCTTCATGCTCGAGCAGAATTATCCCAATCCTGTTTCGTTGTCGGCCGCACCTGTGACGAACATCGGATACCGCACCGCTGGCGGGCGTACCTCACTGCGTGTGTACGACATGCAGGGCAAACTCGCCGCGACCGTTCTCGACACCGACGTCGCGCCCGGCCGTCACGAAGCGCGTTTCGACACACGCGCGCTCAGCGCGGGCACGTATGTGTATCGGCTTGAATCACGTGGTCTCGTTGAGACGAGGATGCTGGTGGTGTCGAGGTAGCTTTGGAAGATGGTAGTTGGTAGATGGTAGATGAGTAGATAGGTAGGCCGATCTACTGAGGCCGCGTGAGGAGACAGGATGAAGGAGACAGGAGACAGGTTTTATGCTGACTCGTGTCTCCTAACTCCTAGATACTAACTCCTAGCTCCTATCCTTAAACTGCGTCCCGCGCCAGGCGGCGAACTGGTCTTTCACTCTGTTCCGCTGGTACTTTCCCGTGGAGGTGACGGGAATGTCTTCCGAGAAGATCACAACTTTCGGTGTTTTCGAAAACGGCAGGTAGCGACGGCAGTGCGTGATGACGGCCTCGGCAGTGAGGTCGGGATCGGACCGGTGTACGAGCGCGCCAACTTCCTCGCCGTACCAGTCGTTCTCGAAACCAACGGCGATGCCCGCGCGCACGCCCGGGCAGGAGTTGATCACCTCGTCGATTTCCAGAGGCGCCAGATTCACGCCGCCGCGGATGATCAATTCCTTCAGGCGTCCGGTGATGAAGAAGAAGCGGCGCCCCTCGGTATCGCGCCGGTAGAAGCCCTCGTCGCCGCTGCGGAACCAGCCATGCGCAAACGTGGCGCTGTTGGCTTCTGGGTTTCCATAGTAATACTTCATCACGTTGGTGCCGCGCACCACGATCTCGCCGCGTTCGCCCTCGGGCACGTCGAGCCCCTCAGGAGTGTGTATGGCCATGTCGTTGCACGGCACGGGTATTCCGATCGAGGGGAAGCCGTGATCCTGCATCCAATGCCGGTGTTGCTCGGGTGAAAGATCCGTCGGCAGGAAACACGAGTAGCAGGTGGTCTCGGAGAGGCCGTAGCCGTGCACGATGGGGATGCCGAAGGCTGTTTCGAAACGATCCGCCAACTCGCAGGTAAGAGGTCCCGCCCCGCAGATGATGTGCCGGAAGCGCGACAGATCAAGGCGGGATGTTTCGACGTTTTCGTGCAGCAGGAACTGCAGCAGTGTGGGCACGACACTCGCAACATGCACGCGTTCGGCGGCGATGCGTTCGAAGAACGCGCCGGTATGGAATTTCTGATTGAGCACGAGACTGGCGCCCGCCACCATGGGTGTGAGAAGCGTGACCACCGTCCCGTTCACGTGATGCAGCGGCAGAACACACATCATCCGCTGGGTTGCATCGATGCCGTGCCAGCGTGCAATCTCGCACGCGTCGGCGAGCAGGTTGCCCTGGTCCAGGACAACACCCTTCGGCAGACCCGTCGTGCCCGATGTGTATACGATCAACGCATCGTCGTCGAGCGCGGGTGTCTCGTTCGGCGCAAAGGCGGGATCGCTCGAATCGAGTTCGTCGTGAAAGGACGGGAAGGTGCCGGACACATCCGTGCCGACTTCGATGATGTGCCGCAGCGCGGGCAGTTCGCCGCGCAGGTGGCGCAGGCGTTCGATGTATTGCGAGCGCACGAAGGCGAGCACCGCCTTCGAATGGTCGAGCACGTAAGCGATGCGGCGGTCGTCCTCGCCTGTGTTGATGGGCACTACCGCGGCTCCGAGCAGCCATGCGGCGAAGTACTGCACCACCACGCCGGGATGGTTGAAGCTCACCGTCGCGATACGGTCGCCCCTGCGCACGCCGAAACGGTGCAGCATGTGCGCCGTCTTCCGCACTAACTCGCCGAAACGCGCGTACGATACGACCACCCGTTCCCCGTTCTCAGGATAAAAGATGAGCCACTCCTTTTCTCCGTGCGCGTCGCAGTGGTGCGTTACGACGGATCCGATGTTGGGAAACTCGTGCGCGGGCGCGCCGGGCAGCGAGCGCGCGTGGAGGATGCGCGCGGCCGTGCCGTCGTCCGCCAGGTGGAAGGCCGAAGAATCGTCTTTCATACAGGTCCCGTGTTCAGTCTCGTGGATATCGTGCCGCGCCGTCCGCGCTCCCGTGCACTGACAGGCGTGTGTCGCTCAGGATCCGCTGCGCAGGCGGCTGATGTAGCCCGTGTAGTCGCCGGAGCGGAACAGCGCCGAGCCCGACACAAGCACGTCCGCTCCCGCGGCAAGCAACGCTCCCGCGTTGTCGGCGGTCACGCCGCCATCAACTTCGATAAGCAGATGGGGCACGCCCTCCTCGGCAGCCATGGCGCGCACGGCGGACACGCGGTCGAGAGCCCGGGGAATAAAGGCCTGTCCGCCGAAGCCGGGATTGACCGACATGATGAGAACGAGGTCGAGGTCCGCGATGATGTCGCGCAGCACTGTCACAGGTGTGGCGGGATTGATGCTGACGCCCGCCAGCATGCCAAGAGCGCGGATCGCCTGCACGGTGCGGTGCAGATGCGGCGAGGCCTCCCAATGGACGGTGCAGATGTCTGTACCGGCGTCGCGGAACGACTCGAGGTAGCGCTCGGGTTCGACGATCATGAGATGCACGTCGAGCGGCGCGGTGGAACAGCCGCGCACGGCGTCGACCACGACGGGGCCGATGGTGATGTTCGGCACAAAACGGCCGTCCATCACGTCGAGATGCAGCAGATCCGCACCGGCATCCTCCACTGCGCGCACTTCCTCGCCGATACGCGCGAAGTCGCAGGAGAGGAAGGACGGCGCGATGAGCGGGCGGTGGGGCGGCAACGGACGGTTCATTTTTCCTCCACGCGCGAGAACGCGTAATCGGATTCGGCTTTGCGCAGGCGCTTCGCGAGATCCGCCACAAAGGTCATGTGATAGTCGCTTCCGCGCACGAGCGAAAACGACACGAGCTGCAGGTGTTCGTCGCGCATCGCGAGCATGTACTCGTTCGTGTACTCGCCGAGTTCATCCACCGCGGGCAGCGTCGTGATGCGCACCGTGTCGCGATCCACGCTGAAGCGGCCGGGCAGACCGCCCTCCACGCCTTCCATGCCCATCATCACGGTGCTGTCGGCCTTGAAGGTGAGCGTTTCGCCGTTGGGATTTTTCCAGAGGCCCTGGACGTCGGGACTTTGGGAACACGACACACAGAACAGAAGTGGGAGAAGCAGGACGGAGAGGAGGAGATGGCGCATCAGTGAATTTCCTTTTTCCGCGTGTCGGCGAAAGCGCGCACATCACGCGCGATCGTGTCGAGATCGATACGCTCGATACATTCGAGATTGTGGGGACAGGTCTGCTTCCAGCACGGAGAACAGGCGAGGTCGGACTGGAAGTATTTTGCGCCGCGGCCGTAGAGATCGATTTCCGTCCAGCAGCTCAGGCCAAACCACGCGAAGACGTGTTTCCGCAGGGCGATGGCAAGGTGCATGCCGAAGCTGTCGCCCGATATCACGGCATCGGCGAGATTCGCGTAGCAGATGCCGCGGCGCAGACCCTCGTCGGTGGGTGTGCTGTAGAGTTCGATGCTGCGCGCGCGTGCACCCTCGGCGATCTCCGCATTCCTCGCCGTGTCCTCGCGCCCGCCGAGCAGCATCAGCGCGATGTCGTCTCTTCCCGACAGCAGTTCGAGGAGTCGCAGATGCTGCGCCACCGTCATCTTTTTGTTCGGATACAATTCCGAACACCCTGTGTTGAAGGCCACAACGGTGCGCGATGCGAGTCCCCACTCCGCGCGCTTCCGCGCGCAGAAGTCCTGATCTTCGGCGCTGAGTTCGAGCACGTACTCGTCGCGCGCGTAGTCGAGGAGCCAGGTTTCGGCCAGGATGTCCTGTCCCGTTCTCTGGTTCACCCGGAATTTCATGTGATCGTCGAGGCCGAGGTGATAGTTGTACGCGGCTTCCGGATTGGCCGGCACCACCTGTCCTCTGCGCGAGAGCATAAAGCCGCGCGGTTCGTCGGCGTTGAGCTGCGAGACAAAAGCGCACGCGTGCTGCGACTTGTCGGCGTTGAGCACGAGGTCAAAATCCTGGGCCGAAAGAACAAGGCGATTGTCATCGTTCCACGCGTACACGCGGTCGAGGTAGGGATTGCCCGCGAGCAGGGGCACGGCGCTCGGATGTGTGAGCCACACGAGAAAACTCGACGGAAAGGCGCGTTTGATCGCGGGGAGCTGCGCCGTCGTCATGAGCACGTCGCCCATCGCATCGAGGTTGACGATCAGGATGCGTATCCCCATCGGATTGTCGTTGCGGCACTGAATGGTGCAATCCTCGCCGGGCCGGCACGGTTTGTAGCCGGTGAAAGTGCGGCAGTCGCGGCCTTCGATTCCTGGTACTCTTGGGATAATTACTGACATGGCTCGTCCGAGTTCACAAACATACGATCAGAGGTCCTGTGGTCAAAGTCACCGCGGCCCTCCGTCCCGACCTATTTCCCTCTTGCTCCCTGCGTCACTCCATCGCCCGGTACGTCGCCGCGTAGGTCAGCCCACGATAATCGAAGTAGCTGAAGAATTCCTCGGCATTAAAAAACAGTGCCGAGGGCGTCTCGGAAAGCACATCGGTGACGATGCAGAAAATAGTGCGCAGGTCGTCTTCGAGCTGCATGAGTTCGCGCTCGTCGAGGATAAACGAGGGCGGATCGTCGATGCTGCCCTTGCAGATCAGCGGGTAGTCCTCGCCGTCGCGTGTGAAGACGATGTCGAAACCCGACTCCTCGCCCGGCAGTATGCTGCTGCGTGTGTATCCGTCCTGTTCCATTGCGTGGGTGGCTACGGTGCGCGCTGCCGTGTCGAGCCGTTCGCGCAGTTCGGGATTCTCGTAGCGATTGCGAATGTCGCGCAGCTCGTCGTCGGTCACCGTGCTTGTATCGTCGATGATGCCGCCTTCCATGTCGAACTCGTCGTCGAGCGGACCGTCCTCCGTGTCCATCGCCGCGTCGAACGGCATGGCAAGATCCGCGTCGATACGCGCCGCTGTGGCTTCATCGATCTCCTTGAGTCCGCGCAGCGAGGCGCGGTCCACCACGCCGCGCACGATCTCCACCTGGCCGGTTCCGCGCACATCGTCGACAAAGCGCCACAGGCGCACTGTCTCGTTGGGAATGTCGCGTGTAAAGAACTGGGGAGTCGCCGTGCCATCGGCCGCCACGATGTGTTCCGGCGCGGCCCACGCGCGATTCTTGAAGCGATGATAGGCCTCTTCCTGCGTGAGTATTTCGCCGACGGTCATACGCCCGACAAGTACCACGCTGCCGTCCAGCACATTGACGATGTAGAGCAGGTCGCCCGGCTGCACTCCCGCGCGTAAAAAACCACGTCCCGCCGTGTATATCAGCGGCTTACCGCTGTGCCCCTGCGTGTGTGCGTCGTCGCAGGCGGCGTTGGACCAGTACTGCATAAAATATCGTGGCATCGTTCTCTCCGAGTGAATAAATGCAAGATACACGCTGCGACTGTTTGAAGCGACTCACGCCGTCCCGCCCCTCTCGCTGTGGAGAATCGCAGAGCGGGTCACTGTGTGCTTACATCACAACAACCGTGTCGCGCCGTGTTGTTGCGTAGAAGAAACCGATTCCATCCCCGCGGACGTTGAAGCGCGGATTTTTTCCTGCGGCGGGAAAGAACCAATCACCACCACCGGAATACTCGCTCGCGAGCGTGTAATCCTCTCTCGCCTTCGACCACACTTCCGTCCACAGGATGAGGCTGTCCTGTTGTGCTGAAGACACACGAACGGTGAAATAGTACATACCTCCCACGGCGTGTTCCGGCCACGAGCTTGCGCTGACACCCTCTCCCGAGAATGTCTGATATCCTTGTATGACGCGACCGATGTCTGGAAACGCACGAAGGCCGATAACACGATGCCAGCCGAGCTGCGGGATATACTGCCGTTCCGTCATTGTGTCGACAACAGTGAGGAGTGGAATGTGCTGCTGCGCCGTCGCGGTTTTTCCTTTCCATGACACCGTGAGTGTCACAGTTTTTCCGACAAGACCGGAATCTGCTGTCCTGTATATGCCTGTGTTGGGTATCACGTGTGGAATGCGTGTGCTGCTCTCCGTGCTGTATGTCACAACCGCATCGGTGACCCATGCTTTTTCCAGCGAATAGGTTTCACCGGGTGGGAGTGTCCGGGACACTTCGCATGATATCGTCGTGAATCTTCCGCTCGTCTTCATGGAACAGTGCACAACGAGGAGTTCCTTGTACTCATGAAAGGTCACATCGTTGACGTCCGTTTCGCATCCACTCATAAGCAGAATACACGACAGCAGAGCAAAGATGAAGGATCTCATAGTTTAGAACTCGAAGCTGATGCCGAGCGTGGGGAGTATGGGAAACAGTGTCTGCTGCTTCACCCGTGTGGTGATGCTGCCGTCACCGTTGTACTCGCGTTCGATGCTCTGCGAGAAAGGATTCATGCGGTTATACGCGTTGTACACATTAAAGCTCGCCTTCCAGTTCCAGCCGAGCCAGGTGAAGACATGGGAGAAATTCAGGTCGAGGCGGTGGTACGCAGGGAGACGGTAGCCGTTCCTCGATGAATACAGGAACCGCACATAATCATAACTGCCGAGCGAGTATATCGCCACCGGGAAGGTAAACGCCTGCCCCGTGCCGTACACCCAGGTGGCCGTGAATTCCCAACTCTCGGCGAGGCGGTAATTCGCGACAACGGAGATGTCGTGCCTGCGGTCGTAGCGCGGCGGGAAGGGCTCGCCGTCGTTGAGGTCGGGAAATGTGCGTTCGGTCCATGCCAGTGTGTATCCGATCCACCCCGTGAGGTCGCCTAGCTTTTTCTGCACGAAGAGTTCCATGCCGTAGGCCTCGCCCGATCCGGCTGTCAGTTCGTCCTCGATGGGTGCCAGCAGCGAGAAGCGCGCGTCGTCACGGAATTCGAGCAGGTTGTCCATGCTCTTGTAGTAGAGTTCGATCGACACATCGAACATGCCCCCGTACACGGGACGAGCGGCGCCAAGCACATACTGCATGCCCCAGGCGGGACGAATGCTGTGCGTGGTCGGGAACCACATGTCGGTGGGCAGCGCGAGGTCGTTGCGCGAGACAAGGTGCAGGAACTGATTCGCGCCCATCACCGCGGCGCTGAGTCGTGTGCCGTCTCCCTCGAAGGCGTACTCGAGCGAAAGACGCGGCTCGGCGCGCACAACCCCGTCGCGGTCGAAATAAAAAAGCCGCGCGCCGAGATCGCCGCGCAACGCGGGTGTGAGTGTCCATGTGTCCTGCGCGTACAGCGAGAGTTCGGTGCCGACACGTCTCGGGAGCCGGTCGCCAAGGCGCGTGAAATCGTCGAACACAGTTGTGGCCTCCGACGTGAAGGCGTGGCGTGTCGCCTCGATTCCGGCCTTGAACACATGCGCGCCGCCGGGCGTCCATTCGGCTTCGCCGCGCAGGGCCATGTCGAGTATGCCCGACACGGCCTTGAATGGTTCCTCTTCTCCTTCACGGACTTCAGTGGAGAAACGGTAATCGCTCACAACGGCCGACACGTCGGTGAAGAGTGTGTTCGACACAAGGTGCGTCCACCGCAGGTTGCCCGCGCTGTTGCCCCAGGACGATTCGAAGTCCTCGTCGGATCCACCGCCCAGCACATCGCGCCCGAAGAAGCCCGAGAAGTACACGCGATCGCGCTCGCCGAGCCGCACGTTGGTCTTTGCGAGAAGATCGTAGAAATAATACGGGAGCGCCTCATTCGACATCAGCCCCACGAGCGCGTCGAGATACACGCGTCGACCCGACACCATCCATGTCGCGTCGGCGCCGGCCGGACCCTCGAGTGTGAGGCGCGCGTCGATCATGCTCACGCCGCCCGCGCCGCGGAATCGCTCCTGCGAACCTTCGCGCATGGTCACGTCCACCACCGACGAGAGGCGGCCGCCGTACTCCGCGGGGAGCGCGCCCTTTATGAGACGCACGTGATTCACCGCGTCGGCGTTGAAGGTGGAGAGGAAACCCGCGAGGTGCGAGGGATTGTAGAGGATCATGCGGTCGAGCAACACGAGGTTCTGGTCGGGACTGCCTCCGCGCACATACAGGCCGCTCGAGATCTCCGACACGGCCTTCACGCCGGGCAGCAATTGCAGCGCGCGGAACACGTCGGCCTCGCCTCCTAGGGACGGCAGACGGAGAATCTGCGCCACCGGCATGTCGATGGCGCTCGCGGGCGCATCGGCCGCGCCGCGCCGCTCGGCTTCCACGAGCACTTCCTTCTGCTGCACCGCGGCGCTCTCGAGCTCGATGCGCAGGCGCGGCGCGGCATCGGCGGCGCCGATGTGTACGGGCACGAGACGCGTGGTGTAACCGATCGCGCTAACACGCAGCACGTACGAGCCCGTGTCGAGTCCGGCCACGGAGAAATGTCCGTAACGGTTCGTCGCCGCGCCGAGCCTCGTGCCCTGTACAAGCACGTTCGCGCCCACGATCACCTCGCCCGTGCCCTTCTCCTGCACCGTGCCCGACACACTGCCCTGCGCCGTGGCGCGCGCGCAGACACACGTCAACAACATCGCGACCCACACGGCACAGCATTGCATCGCACGCAAAACAACTTTGCACCTCACCATACGCTGGCACACATCCAGACAGCTATTCATTCAGACCACAACACGGTGCATATGACAGAGGGGCCTCGAAAAGCATTTCCACGGAACACACGGAAAATCACAGAACATAGGTTTTTCCTTTACGCCTTTACCTCTTTACCCCTTTACGCCTTTACCTCTTTACCCCTTTACGCCTTTACCTCTTTACCCCTTTACGTCTTTACGATCCCCCGCACCGCCACTCCAAAGCGTGTACGCACAAGAAGCCGGTACGAACCCGGTGCAAGCGAGGAGACATCGAGGGAGATGGTGTGTGTGCCGGCGTCATACGCGGCATCGGTGATGACGCGGAGTTCGCGTCCGAGCAGATCGGTGAGTACGAGCCGCACGGGTGTGGATTCAGCGAGACGCAGTGCAACACTGCCGTTCCGCAGCAGCGGATGCGGCGCGGGATCGCCTAGCGCGAAGCGGTCGGTGACGGACGTAATGCGCTGCACATGTGTGGCGGCGTTCATCGGGATGAACGACACAAGCACATCGAGATTACCATCGCCCGCGCGGCCGTCGGCCCAGACAGGTATGACAAAGTCGTTGGTCATCAACACCTGGTTGTACTCGCCCACGGCAAAGCCGCCGTTGGCGGAACCGGCGCGTGTGAAATCCATGGGCAGGTCGGCCGCGGGGCGGTTCGGCGCAAAGGTCAGTCCGCCGTCGGTGGACGCAGCGTAATAGTACCGGCCCGCCTTGTTCAGCGGATCTTCGCGCCGGTCGTACCAGGTTACGGCAAGGATGCCCGCGTCGTTGACGGCCAGACTCGGATGGAACTGGTCCACCGCCACGCCGCGCGGATCGTCGTTAACGACACGCGGCGCGCTCCAGCTTGCGCCGTTGTCGGTGGAGCGCGAGAGATAGATGTCGAGTCCGTCGGCACCTTTTGCCGTGATGCCGTTGCCCGCCCACACCGCGTAGAGGAAACCGCTGCGGACGCCGTTCGAACGATCGATCACAAGATGCGGGCAGGGATAGATACGCGAATCCTGGAAGCCTGGCACCGTGCCCGTGCGGTCGTTAAGCGAGAAGCGCGGCATGTTCACGTCGCTGATCTTCACCGGCTCCGTGAAACTCTGTGCACCGTCGGTCGACAGCGCGTGATACATCGCAAAGGTGCTGCTGTCCTGCGACGCAAAGTAGGTGACATGCACGCCGCCCGACGCGTCGATGCCGATGCTCGGGAACTGTGTAAACTTGTACCCCTGCTGCGACACTCGCACCGATGTCTGAATAAAGGCCGCGGAGTCCGCGGGCTTGCGGCGCACAGCCACTTTTACTCCGCCCGCATCGGGGTGGAACATCGCGGCGTACAGTGTGTTGCGATACGGAGAATTTGTGCGGTCGACCGCGAGCCACTGCTTGTCGAAGGCCTCCACTCCTCCCCCGCTGCCGTTCAACAGGCCGCTGCCGATCATGTCGTTCGCCGCGCGCTGCCAGGTGGCGCCGCCGTCGTCGGACCATGCCCAGAACATCGCCATCACGAGACGGGAAAAGTTCTGCATGTATACATTGATCCACGAGAAGTACAGCCGTCCGTTCGCGTCGGCGGCAAAAACGGGATCGCCTCCGCCGAGCACCACCGCCCCCGTCTCACGCGGGAGATTCTTGAAGGCACTCTTATTCCACGTGACGCCAAAGTCCTTCGAGTAATACACGGGACACAGAAGAACCTCCTGCTGATTCCTGTTGTTCAAACGCATCGCCGAGACGACGATGTTCGCCGGGTCCGTGGGATTGATCAACGCGTGCACTTCCGATTCGGGAAGCGGATCCGCGCTCACCTTCGAATCGGCCGCGGCGGCCGCGGCACGTTGCAACGCGCCGTCCGACGCGGGCGCGAAACGCTTCTCCACCATCAACCTCTGCACCTCTTCGTACGGCAATTTGAGTTTTTCGAGAAACACCTCGCGCACGACGGGCACACCGGCATCTTGTGCAACAAGACCGAACGTCGCGCTCACAAACATCATCAGAAAAAGACCCGAACAACAGGTGACATAGCGGTGTGATTGCATGGCTCCTATCCTGCATCGTCCAAAAAGCGGTGTCCTTAATCTACGGAACCGCACATTCATACGCGCACCCTTTCTCTTCCCCCTTCCCTCGTCCCTCTTCCCCGTTCCATCGTCCCTCTTCCCCCTTCGCCATTAATCGGAAAGGAGAAACAGAACGAGGAAAGTTCCGTTTCTCCTTTCCAGGAGTTCGCGACGACAACGCGTCAGAAGTTTTTGCTTTTCAGCAGCACACTGGTTTCAACACGCATGGTCACACCGCCGATGCTCGTGTCGGAGAGGCCCGACATCTTCACGGGACCCACACCCTTTGCGACCCAGATCTGCAGTTCCGAAGATGCACCCGTTGCGGGATCGGTGCTGCTGCTGCGCATACGCACGCAGTTCGAGAAGGTGCCGGCGGGTGTGCTCACGGTTTCGTTCACCGCCATGATCGTGTAGCGGCCGTCGTTGCTGTTGTTCGATGACCATGTCGTGCCCACCGCGATGGGGGCCTTGATCATGATGTCGATGTCGGCTCCGGTGCCGAGCGAGTGGTAGTTCAGCACGACGGCATCACTGAGATAGGCCCAGAAATAACTCGTGTCCGGTTCATTGTCGCTGATCTCGATCGACCTGTAGGGAATGACCTGTTTCCCGTCGGCCGTTGTCGCCGTGCCGCCCAACGATTTCATGACCGTGACAAGCGGCGTTTCACCCACCACCACGCCGCTGCTGGTGACCTTCACCGAACCCTCGAGTGTCAGAGTGTTGTTTGCGCCCGTCGGCGGCCAGTACTCCGATGCCTTGCTCTGCGAGGCTGGCGGTGTGACGGGGGAATCGTCCTTGCTGCACGCGGAGATGAACAGCGCG
Source organism: Ignavibacteriota bacterium (assembly GCA_016218045.1). Lineage (NCBI taxonomy): Bacteria > Pseudomonadati > Ignavibacteriota > Ignavibacteriota bacterium. Next base: position 78,254 of record JACRFB010000046.1, on the reverse strand, counting down.
GCCGAAATGAAAACCACGGAGAGAGACACGATGCGTTTCATGATAAAACCCTGGAATGTGGAAATGTGACACAAAGATACTGCGCGGCGAGCTCCGACCGGCGTGTGTGTCGTTTCCGCCATCATACGGGACGCAAGACGTCCGGTTTCACGCGGGTTCGGGCGGCCCGTCGATTTTTCCCGCGGCGCTGCGGAGAAGCACCGCGGTTGTTGCCCACGGAATTTCTTCCGATATTGAAAGTTTGTATTGAATTGCACACAGGACCCCATGAAACACGCACAGAGAAATTCCGCCATCCGCAACATTGCCATCATCGCCCACGTCGATCACGGCAAAACGACACTTGTCGACCACATGTTCCGCCTGAGCGGCACGTTCCGCGCGAATCAGGAGGTGGCCGACCGGGTGATGGACAGCATGGATCTCGAGCGCGAGCGCGGCATCACCATCTCGGCGAAGAACTGCTCGGTGCAGTGGCACGGCGTGAAGATCAACATCCTCGACACGCCCGGGCACGCCGACTTCGGCGGAGAGGTGGAGCGCGCGCTCGTGATGGTGGACGGCGCGATACTGCTGGTGGATGCGTCCGAGGGTCCGCTGCCGCAGACCCGTTTCGTGTTGAAAAAGGCGCTCGAGGCGCACAAGCGCATCATCGTCGTGGTGAACAAGATCGACCGCAAGGATGCGCGTCCCGAGGAAGTGCTGCAGTTGATCTACGACCTCTTCATCGATCTCGATGCCGACGACCAGCAGATCGACTTCCCCGTGTTGTACGCCATCGGAAAAATGGGCATCGCGCAACGCAATCTCGAGGAGCAGGGCACGGATCTCGCGCCCCTCTTCGAAACCATCATTGAGGAGATTCCCGCGCCCGCCTACGATCCTCAAGAGCCCTTCCAGTTGCTCGTATCGGATCTCGACTATTCCGACTACGTGGGCCGGCTCGCGATCGGCCGCGTCTTTCACGGATCGGTGAAACAGAACGACGCGCTGGCGTGTATCGGCGAAGACGGCCAGCCGAAACCGCTGCGCGTCTCCAAGATACAGGTGTACGACGGCATCGGCCTCGCGGAAACCGACGACGTCACGCCGGGCGACATCGCGATTCTCGCGGGCATCGAGGACGTGCACATCGGCGACACCATCTGCGCCCTCGACGCGCCGAAGGCGCTGCCGCGCATCACCGTCGACGAACCCACGATCTCGATGCACTTCGCGATCAACTCCTCGCCCTTTGCGGGGCTCGAGGGCAAGTTCGTGCAGTCCGCCAAACTCCGTGAGCGCCTTGTGCGCGAGACGCTGCAGAACGTGGCCCTGGTGGTGGAGGACGGCGAGACGCCCGACGCCTTTGTTGTGAAGGGCCGCGGAGAATTCCAGATGGCCATCCTCATCGAAACGCTGCGCCGCGAGGGCTACGAACTGAGCGTCGGCCGGCCGCGCGTGATCTACAAGCAGAAGGACGGCCAGATCCTCGAGCCCATCGAGCACCTCTTCATCAACTGCGACGAGGCGTTCACCGGCATTGTCACCGAAAAACTGTCGCAGCGCAAGGGACGCATGCTCAACCTCGTGAACCACGGCACCGGACGCGTGCGGCTCGAGTTCTCGATACCGTCGCGCGGACTGATCGGCTACCGCACGGAATTTCTGACCGACACCAAGGGCACGGGCATCATGAACTCGTACCTGCAGGGGTACGAGCCGCATCGCGGTGAATTCCCCACGCGCTCCACGGGCTCCATCGTGTCCGACAGGCGCGGTGACGCAACCGGGTACGCGCTCTACAATCTCGAGCCCCGCGGCATCATCTTCATCGAGCCGGGTTCACCCGTGTACGAGGGCATGATCGTGGGCGAGCACAACCGCGACAGCGACATCGACGTCAATGCGTGCAAGCCGAAAAAGCTGACGAACATGCGCGCCTCGACGAAGGACGACGCCATCGCACTCACGCCGGTGATCCCCATGACACTCGAACGCGCGATCGAATTCATCCGCGACGACGAAATGGTGGAGGTGACGCCGAAGTCCATACGCCTGCGCAAGATCATCCTGCCCGCGCTCGACAGGCATCGCCTGCGCGGAGACCTGATCGCGTCCTAGGCCGCCCCGACACCGGGGCGGAGGAGATCAGCCGAGTTCGGTGTTCTCCTCACCGTCGCCGGCATCGTCGTCTTCATCGTCGTCGTCCTTCAGATCACGCGCGGCCTCCCCGCGTTCGATGATGGAGATGGCGTAATCCGAGGCGTTGCGATACAGCGCTTCCATCGCGGCGAGGAAGGGATTGTCGGAACGCCAGAACGGCAGATTGCCGAGGCGCTTGGGGATTGCCGCATGCAGGGCGGGCGGCGACGGATTCGGCACGGCAAGCGTGTCGTCGTCGGACGGCGTGGTCCAGAAATCCTCGGGGCGCGCGGGCAGGGGCGCGGCTGCCGCGTCGGGCACAAAGCGCGCGCGCTGATCCGGCGGACCGCTGCCGCGCAGCCGGTCGAGCAGTTCTGTGCGATCCATGCCGCGCAGGCGGAAGAGCAGGAAGGGATCAGTGTCAAAGGCGCCCGCGAGAAGGTAATACACTGCCGCGATGTGTTTGCACGGATTCGACCAGTCGGGGCATGAACACTTTGTGTCGAGGTCCTGATGCCTGCGCGGAAAGAGGGCCAGACCGGCGGAGCGGAACAGCGCCTCCATGTCTTCGGGCATGTCATTGGCGAGAAGCCGCGCGGCGAAGAGCGGTTTCTCGGTGAGGGCGAGCACGATCTTGTGCCACTGCTGCGGTGTAAACGCCGCGAGACGGATCGTGACCGTGTACGCGTTGGAACGCGAGCCCTGCACGCGGGCGCGCACCTCGCCTTTTTCCACGGTGAGACTCACCACCTGCCCGAGCCGCGCGTACGATTTCCCTCGCGCGAGACGCGCGCCGATGCTGAAACTTTCGAGTGTCTCGATCCAGCGCCGCCCCCACCAGGTGCTCGCAAAAGCGCCGTTGGATTCCTGCGCCTTGATGCCGCCGCGCACACGGCGCGGCAGCGGATTGTGGCGGTGTTCGTCGTTGGGTCTGCGTCGCTGCATCCTCAATCCCCCACCGCGTCGCCGCCCAGTTGCAGCAGCGCGCGCAATTCATCGTCCGACAGTTCGGTCAGCCACTGTTCGCCTGCTCCCACCACCTGCTCGGTGATGCCCACCTTGCGCTCGATGAGGGCGTCGATACGCTCCTCGAGCGTGCCCGCCACGATGTATTTGTGCACCTGCACGTCGCGGGTCTGACCGATGCGGAAGGCGCGGTCGGTGGCCTGATTCTCGACAGCGGGATTCCACCAGCGGTCGAAGTGTATCACATGTGTGGCGCGCGTCAGGTTGAGGCCGAGTCCGCCCGCCTTCAGCGAGAGCACAAACACCTTCGGCGCATCCTGATCCTCCTGGAAGCGTGCGACCATCGCGTCGCGTTTCGCCTTCGGCACCGCGCCGTGCAGGAACAGCGGCTCTTCACCGAACTGCTCCTCGATGTGCTTCTGCAACAGACCGCCCATTTCCGCGAACTGCGTGAACACCAGAGTGTGTTCGTTGAGCTCGCGCACTTCGGCCAGCATTTCCGTGAGGCGCGCGAGTTTGCCGGAACGCCCGTCGAGCGCGGACGCGTCTCCGAGAAAATGCGCCGGATGGTTGCACACCTGCTTGAGTTTCGTGAGCGCCGCGAGCACGTATCCGCGCCGCTGTATGCCCTTCGACGCGCCGAGCCGCTCGTCCATTTCATCGAGCACCGCCTGATACAGTCCCGCCTGCTCGCGTGTGAGCGTGCAGTACACCTTCATCTCCATCTTCTCGGGAAGATCCGCGATGATGCTGCGGTCGGTTTTCAGACGGCGGAGCAGGAACGGACCGGTGACGCGCTTCAGACGCGTGGCGGCGTCGGGATCGCGCCAACGCTGAATGGGACGCTGATACGTTTCGATGAAGGATCCCTGCGAGCCGAGCAGACCGGGATTGAGCACATCCATGATGGCCCACAGATCGCCCACATGATTTTCGACGGGCGTGCCCGTGAGGGCGATGCGGTAATCGGCGCTGATCGTGCGCGCGGCGCGATGCTGCAGTGTGCGCGGATTCTTTATGTTCTGCGCCTCGTCGAGGACGAGTCCGGCCCAGGAAATCTTCGACAGGATCTCGACATCGCGCTGCAGCAGTCCGTAGCTCGACACCACCATCGCGTGTTTCGCCGCGGCCTTGAGGAAGGCCTGCGACCGTTCGCGGTCGGGCCCGTGATGTATCATCACCGGCAGGTCGGGCGTGAACTTCTCGGCCTCCTTCTGCCAGTTGCTGACTACGGAGGTGGGACACACGAGCAATACCGGACGTTTCTCTCCTTTTTCCCTCTCCCTCTGCACGAGCGCCAGGGTCTGCACGGTTTTGCCGAGGCCCATGTCGTCGGCGAGGCAGGCGCCGAGGCCCCAGCGACGCAGGAAGGCGAGCCAGGAGAAACCGCGCTGCTGGTACGGGCGGAGCAGGCCGTGCATGCCGGGCGGCTGTTCGAGCAGCGTGAACTCCGCGCGTCCCGTCATCGCCGCGAGCAGATCCTTCATCCAGCCGTCCGACACCACGCCGTCGACCTGCAGTCCGTGATGTTTCGCCTCGGCGCCGAGCGCCAGACGGAGCACCTCGCGTCCCGACAGCGAGCTGGTGGGTTGTTCGAGCATGCGCAATGCGGCGCGGAGCTGTTCGGGATTGATCTCGACCCAGGTGCCGCGCAGCTTGACGAGCGGGGCCTTCATCGATGCGAGGGCGCGCATTTCGCGCTCCTCGAGCACGTCACCGCCAAGCGAGAGCGCGAGCTTGCAGTCGAAGAGCGCGTCAAGCGAGAGTCCGCCCTTGGCGCGTCCCGACGGACTCGATGCCTGCACACTGATACGCAGCGATTGTTCCGTACCGGCGCCCGTCCACCATTCGGGCAGCGTCACCGAGAACCCCGCCTCGCGCAGCGACTGCGCCTCCTCGCGCATGAAGGCGAGCGCGCTTCCCGTGTCGAGCGAGAAGCCCGAAGGATTGCGGCTCTTGAGACTCGCGGCGACGGAGGGGCTCAATCCCGCCGCCTGGCCGAGGGAAAACAGAATAAATTCGGTCACGGCGCCGCCAAGTTCCTTCAGGCGCGCATCACGCACGCGACCCGACCAGCAATCCGCGACAGGGATGAGATTCTCGGGATCCTGTTTGAGCTGCAGAAGATATTCGACATTCCACCCGAAGGCGTGCGCGTCGGCGCTCGAGGGTTCACTGAGCCGGAGGCAGAAGCGCAGCGGCGATTTGGTGAGCAGCTCCACTGGACGCTGCCACTGCGCGATCTGCGAGGCGAAGGACGCGAGTTCGTCGTTGCTGGCCCAGCGCACCTGCGCGTTGCGCGCGATGAGCGCGGTCAGCCACGCGTCGTGCAGGCTCACGGGATCGCGTCTCCCGCGACGCGTGCGTTTGTCGATGATGCGCAACGGTGCGTTGCCGTCGCGGCACAGCGTGTCGACCCACTGCGCGTGCAGGCGGGCGACAAGATGTGACGCCGATATCTCGGGCGGCGCCTCCTGCGGATCCGTGATGCAGCGGCACACGGGCGGCATGGTGGATGCGATCGCTGCGCGGGCCTCCTCCATTTCGTCGTCGGGGATCGGCGACCAGCGCGCCTCCCAGCGGTCGTTCTGCATGACAAGTCCCGGCAGAACACGTTCCCGCACCACGGTTTCGATCGATAGACGCAGCAGCGCATCTACCCAGAGCAGGCCCTCATCGGGCACGATACCCGTGCCGACGAAGGAATCTCCCGCGAGGTTTTCCACCAGCGTGAGAAGCTCGGGCAGTGTGAGCACGCGCGAGGTGACGCGCCATGGCCGCAGCTCCGGCGGGCGCTGCGGCGCGGGATTCTTCCCAAGCACCGGCGTGGAGTGGTACGGCAGATTCCCGTCCGTCGGGAGCCACGCCACTGTCTGTGTCACGTTGCCCTTGCCGGTTTCGAGTCCGGGAGCCACGCGGCGCAACATGTCGCGCAGACCGTAGAAGCCCGGATCGAAGGGGTATTGACCACGGCCACGGCGGTGTTGGTCGTGCCGGAAAATCGGCCGGCCGCCCCGCTCGGCCCATACAACGGGCGAGCCGTTGTGGAACGAGAGATGCAGCGCAATCATCCGTTGAATCCGGAACCGTGCATAACGTCGGTAAGCTGAAGGTGTGCAATGGAAGCGACGCCATACCCGCGGTTGGAGGCCTCTGCTTCATAGTTGTCTCGCGTGCCGGCTTCAGAGCCGGTCGCGCGTCCGCTATGGACAATTGCAGTTGCCTGCATCCTCCGTCAAGCACCGATTCTCGCGTCGATTGTTCCCGCGGAGACCGGCCGGCGTGAGCGGCGAGGTTGTACCGATTCCCGAACACGGGATCCCTGCCGCAACGGATGCGATCTGCAGCGCGCGGAGCCGGGTCCGCGCTAGTCCATAGAACAAGATCGCAAACTTCGGGGCGTGATGCAAACGACAGTGTGAGAATATCGGAGAAGAATATCTTGCGCTTGTTTTTCCATCGCCTGATTGCTATCATGCGTCACATTGGCTGTACATTCACATCCCACGCATCAGGCGACATAGCCCGGCAGTACCGGCCCGTCGCCGATACGTTACAAGCACCTCGCTTCCCATCGCTCCGCGATGCGGAATGCCGCAATAGACGCCGTCCAAGATGCCACATTCACCCATCAACCGCGGAGTTATCGGGAGACGATGAGCGACGCATCGCGTCACCTTCAGCATTTGGAAAGGGAAATCGCGGACTTGCGTCAGACCGTCGAGGAGCTCGTGTTCCTGAACGGACTGGCGGAGCAGATCGGCGGTGTGCAATCATCGGCCGAGATCATACAGATCATCGTGCATCGTTCGGTGCGGCGTCTCACGGCGGAGCAGGGCGTGATATCATTGCTCGAGAAGGAGCAGTCGGATCCGCTGAAGACCCTGGTGCGCAGCGTGAACAAGTCCGCGCCGCAGTCGCCGTATCACGTGCAGCAGGCGCTGCTGGGGTGGATGCTCAACGCGCTTCAACCGCTGCGCATCGACGATCCGCGGAACGACCCGCGATTCACCGGCGTGGTGTGGGACGAGCACCTGCGTTCGCTGCTCGCCGTCCCCCTGCTTGTGAAGGGCCGGCTGATCGGCATTCTTGCACTGTACAACAAGAAGGACGGTCCGTTCAACGACGACGACCAGCGGCTGCTCGCGATAGTCGGGATGCAGTCGGCGCAGGTGATAGAGAACGCGCGGCTCAGCGAGGAGGAGGCCTCCTTCGCCGCACTCGAGGCCGAGATGCGTGTCGCCGCGGGAATACAGCGCAGTCTCATGCCCGCGACGGCCCCGGTCGTGGATTCGTACGACATCGGCGGCGTGTATGTGCCCGCGCGTATCATAGGCGGCGATTACTTCGATTACATTCCCCTGGACGACGGCCGCTGGGCCATCGCGATAGGCGACGTATCCGGCAAGGGTGTACCGGCCGCGCTCTTCATGTCGGTGTGCCGCACGCTGCTGCGTGCCTCCATGGCGGCGAACAGCGATCCGGCCGCATGTCTGCGGTCGTTCAACGACACGCTGTGCATCGAGGAACATGGTTCGTTGTTTATCACCATGCTGCTCGGAGTGCTCGATCCCGCGGAACACACGTTCACCTATGCGAGCGGAGGACACGACAGTCCGCTCCTGCTCTCCGCGGATGGAGGCGCGATGCTGCTTCCCAAACCCGACGGCATGCTGCTCGGCGTGTTCCCGCACGTGGAATTTTCGACACACACGGTGCGGGTCGCACCAGGCGACGCGCTTGTGTGTTACACCGACGGAGTGACGGAAGTTGTGGACAGCGGGCAGCGCATGTTCGGTGTCGAGGGAATGATGGACGCGCTTCCGCACCTCCGCACGCACGGAGCGCGCGCCCTGCTCGATGCGCTGACATCACGCATCGACACATTTGCGGATCCTATTTCTTCACGCGACGACCTGACCGCCGTTGTGATACAGCGCGTATAATCTCAGCACCGCCCGCATCACTTTTTCATCCATCGCAGCCACCATGGACACGACCCAGCATCACTCCGGCATCATCGCCGCCCGGTACCGCATCATCGAAAAACTCGGCGAAGGCGGCATGGGAGTGGTGTACAAGGCCGAGGATGTCACGCTGGGCCGGCCGGTTGCTCTCAAGTTTCTTCACCGCGAGCTGTCCGCCGACACACGCGCGCGCGCACGTTTCCTGACAGAGGCGCGGACCGCGTCCACACTCGAGCACCCCAACATCTGCAGCGTGCATGAAATCGGAGAGACGGACGACGGCAGTCTCTTCATTGCGATGGGATACCTCGAGGGCGAATCGCTGCGCAATACGCTCCAGCGCGGCCCGCTTGAGCACGAGCGCGCGATGGAGATTATGCGGCAGCTCGCACGAGCGCTGCGCACCGCCCACCTCCATGGGATCGTGCATGGCGACATCAAGCCCGACAACATCTTTCTGCTGCCCGACGGCAGCGTGAAGGTGCTGGACTTCGGACTCGCGCGCTTCATGCACATGAGGGAAACGCTCGAGGGCCAGACGGCGGGCACACTCGCGTACATGGCTCCGGAAGTTCTGCGGAACGAGGAAGCGGACGGGCGCGCCGACATCTGGTCCATCGGCGTGGTGTTGTATGAAATGCTCGCCGGGGCGTTGCCTTTCCCCGGACGTTTCCCAGCGGCGATGAGTTATTCCATCCTGAACGAGCCGCATCCCGATCCGCGTACATTGAGCCCGAGAATCCGCGAGGAGATCTGCGCCCTCATCGATCTCTGCCTCCGCAAACGCCCCGAGGATCGCCCCGAGGATCTCACCGATCCGATTCGCGGGGTCGAGGAGACGCGCAGCACAGCGCCTCCGGCGCGGCCGCAACGCCGACGCCGCATCATCGCGGCAGGCGCCCTCGTGCTGCTCGCAGTCGCGGCCGCGTATTTCTACTGGCGGCCCGGTATGCCGCCGGAGGGCTCGGGTGAACTGCATATAGCGGTACTCCCCTTCACAGTCATCTCGCCGCTCGGTGATGACTCCGCTCTTGCAGGGACGGTCCAATACATCCTCGCGGATGCCCTGACCGGCACGCCGGGCATCACAATCGAGGATCCCCTGAGTCTCAATACGACACTCGGCGCAGTGGGAGCATCCAGCAGCGTGGATCTGCACAGCAAGGCCACACAGACGCTGCTCGCCGGACGTGGCATCACGCACCTCATCACAGGTTCGATACAGCGGCGGGACAGCCAGTATACTATGCAATGCAGTCTCGTGGACCGCAACGGCGCCGTGCTGCATGCGGTACCCCGCGCAAACGTAAAAGGCGAGGATGCTCTGTATGATCCTCTGAGGAAATATGCGGGGGCGATTGTCGACTACCTTGCGCTGAACGAAAAGCTCAAGGCCGATTCGAGTTTTGCCGCGTGGATCAGCATGCGAGGCAAACGTCCGATGGCCGCCTTGAAGGCGTTCCTGTCCGCGCGTGAGGTGATCTATCGCGGTGAGGCCGCGGGCGAGCAGCTCGAAGAGGCACTTGCGAACGATTCGACGTTCATCGCTGCGCGCATCTGGTACATTTCACATCTGCATGGCACACCCAACGTGAAAGAGATGCAGCGTCAGTATGACATTCTGCTGAGGCAACGAGGAGATGCCAATCCCTTCGAACATGTCATGATCCGCTACATCGGCGCCGTGCTGCGTGGCGACCAGCCCGAACAGTTGCGTTCACTGCAGCTTGCACTGCAGATTTCACCAGGCAATTTTATTCTCTTGCTGAATCTTGCCGAGCTGCGTTTCGAAACCGGGGATTACGGCGGGGCGCTCGAGGATGTCATGCCGAGTGTGCGCGCGCGATGGGCATACGCCCCGGTGTACCAGACCGCGGCTGCATGCCTGATGAACCTCGGAAAGGAGAAGGAGGCGCACGCGCTGCTGCGGGAGACGTGGTCGCTCGCAAAGACATATCATCTTTCGTGGGCGATGCGGGCCGCCCTGTATCGGCGCGAGCGTCAGCTCGACTCAGCCGCCGAGTTTGAAAAGCGCGGCATCGACATCTGTCTCGAACGCGGCTACGCCGAGGATTTTGGTTGTATTATCGCGGCACGGCTGTATTTGGCGATCGGGGATGTCGCCGATGCCGTGGTACTCGCTCGTCGGGCCGTCACCGTCGCGCCGGATTACTGGTGGCATCGAATGATTCTGGGGGAAGCACTGATGAAGCTCGGGAACACCGCGGAGGCACAGAAGGAACTTGAAAAAGCCGCGCATCTGGCGCCGAACGCCCCGCGTGTGCAGTTGCTTCTCGCCGAGCTGCACAAGAGTGCCGGTCGGGTCGAACTGGCCGAAGTCCACTACCGTCGTTTCTTCGATCTCGATTCTCTGAGTTTTGCAGCAGTGGAGCTTGCTCATCGCAGATATGTCAATTCTGATCGATGAGAAATCCGAATGCACAGGCAGTATTGCGGACACACTCATACACAGCACATCTGAAACCCACCATTCCACACCGCGGCTTGCTGCGTGTCCTGCGGCCGCACTAACTCAGGAGGTCCGATGGATCCGATGCAGTTGCTTTTCCAAAGGTGTTACAGTGATCCGACGTTCATCGACCAGATGTACGTGAATCTGGGCGGGAACTTGGAGCCGTTTCTGAACGGCGAGGGTATACCAATAACCCAGCCGCAGGTTGGCGAACTTGAACAATTTCTCTCCGCACAGGATCCGTTTCAGAGGGCGGGCTTGCGCTTTATGTTCCGGGCAAACTGTCTGAACCAGATCGGTGTGAACAATGTGTATCTCAGCGGAACACTTCCTCCGCCTTGGAGTCAGACAGAGGCCTTCACCGCCTGGGTCGACACACTCTGACACAACGGTCGGATCTCACTCACGCACACATCACAGCTACTCGAGGATACTGCCATGCCTCAGAAAAAACCCAGCTCACCGTGGGGTTCGGATGCGATATCACGGATCCTTGCGAAGTGTTTCGAGGATCCAACGTTCTTCGAACGCCTGTTGAAGAGCGTTCCTTCCGCTGTGAAAAAAGAGAAAATGACCTTCACACCAGATGAACTCGCGGTTGTCAGCGCCGAAGTTGCGGGCCTTGGCGATGAGGGCATCAGCACCATGCGCTTCATGTTTTCGCTGACGAAACTCAGCAAGAACCTGCTGGCAGGGATAGGGGTCAAGGGGCCGATTCCACCTTGGAGCCAGCCCGACACTCTGAAGAAATGGATGCGTGGACTCGGTGATGCGCACCCGCCGCGCCCGGGATTGCCGAAGGGTCCCAATCCCCCGACGAAACCACCTAAAACACCGTGAGTGATCACGCGGGCTCTCGCGTGAACCACCTACCCTCAACTGGAACCCGGCGGCGGCACACCCGCCGCCGGACTTTTTCCTCATGAATCTTATCGATCGCTGTTACCACGCCCTGCGCGGACCCTTCGCGGGGATCGCCACATCCCTGCGTAATGTCATCAAGGCATTGGAACCTGAATTCGGCGGTTCCCTGCACGATGCCGCCACGCAGTCCGGCCGTCCCTACTGGCTTTCAATCCCACTGCTCGCCCAACAGGCGTGGACAAAGGGACGTGCCGACCGGAAACGCGCCACGGTGGATGAAGCGCTCTGGGGACAGTTCTGTCTTTTTATGGCGTTCCGCATGCAGGACGACGTGTACGACGCGCAGGCGACGAGTCCAGGTCTCGTCTTCGCCGCAAACCACTTCCTCATGGAAGCGCAGCGGGCATATCAATCCGTATTCCCGTCGAATGACGCTGTCTGGGACACGTATCGGACCGCGATCACGGGCACTTCGGCGGCGCTTCTCACGGCCACCGCGTTGCAGCGCAGCGCGCACTTCCGTCCGCGCGCACTCTGCGATGCGTATGAGCGCATCGACGGCGTGCTGCGCATCGGCATCCACGCGACCTGCGCCATACACCGGCAGCGCGGCACCGCGGAACTTCTCGACGGCGTCGCCCGGCACCTCGCCGTCGCCCTGCACATCGACGACGATATCACTGACATTGCGGAGGACGCCGCCCTCGGCCGTTGGAATTACGCGGCTCGTGTCGCGCTGGGCGACACGGCTCGTGGGAGCGATACAGGCGGCAGCGGTCGCTTCGAACTGTTGGCGCGTGTCGGTCACGCGCTGCTCACGACCGATGCGCACGACCGCATTCTGCGCACGGCATTACGCCGCGTCGCCACCGCGCACCGCACGGCGCTCGCCGGCTCAGTGCCCGGACTTGCGCAGCTCGTGCACGGGTATGCGCAGCAGCTTGAACACCGCCGGCAGTTCTTCCTCGCCGAGCGCGCGCGGCATCTCGGCACGAATCACGCGGTGCCCTGAGCGCCGGCCGAATTCCTCATTGTTACCACCGAGTGACGGCCGCGCATGAGGCGCGTCACAACGGCACCGTGATCAGCGCAGCAGCAGCGCGCGCACAACACGCGTCGAGGTGCCCGCATCGATGCGCAGCGTGTACACGCCGGGTGCAACTCGTACGGTATTCCACCGCACCTGATGCGTGCCGGGACGCTGCACGCCGCAGTGCATTCGCGAGACACGGCGTCCAAGCGCGTCAAAGACGGTGACAAACACCTCGGCTTCGTGACGCAACGCAATGTGCAGCAGTCCCCCATCGCGGGATGGTGATGGTGCAAGCCATGCGTCGAATGCCTGCACGGGAGCATCACCTTCAAGGCCGGTCCCGCCGCCGCCGGTTTTGTAGAGATATGTCTGCATCCGCCCCGCAGGCAGGGTGTCCTGAAGCACATCGCGCTCCGGCAGCGTGTCGGTCGGCGTCTCGATGTGTGTGGATCGTGCAATACGCGAGAGCATCGACCGCGTGCTTCGGAGGTTCAGCGGCATCGTCGATGACGAATAATTCCAGACACGCAACGCCACTTCGCCCGGACCCTCATCCTCCGCAGGTTTGACCGACCAGACAAACGGTAAAGCGGGGGAAGTCTCAAACAATGAATCACGGTAGGCCGGAAGTGTCCGGCCGTTTTCGAGCCGCCGTACCACGAGTGGATTCTGATGCGCAAGCGCAAAACGCATGGCCGAGTCAATGCTCTGCCGCCTGTGCGGCAGCAGAGAGAAACGCTGCGTGATGGCGTCGTCGAGGTCCTGCGTCGGGATGCCGAGATGTGTGCCGTCCACCTGTCCGCCCGCGAGCACACGGATATCAGCCGACACAGTGTCGAGCGCGGACGCGGTGCTCCCGCCCACACGCATGAACGCACAGTCGGCATTCGACAGCGTGATTCCCGCGTCGGACCCCGCGACGTCGACGAAATGATTCAGCGTGAGCCAGTCGGTGCGCGCATTCTTGCGGGCGTAATGACCAGTGGGTTCATAGGCCGCGCGCAGCACCGCGCCGATCTCCTCATGCCGGATAATCGGATCCGCAATGTCGAATGGGAAGCGCCACGTTTCGACCTTGTCGATGCCTTGTTCGAGCACCGTGTGTATATCAACGCGCGACGAAGCCCGATACAATGTGATACGTGTTCGGCGCGGGACGGGGGATGAGACGACTGCGAGCACCGTGGCCGAGACGGGTCCGCTGTTCTCGAGTGTAAGACGGCCGGATGCGGGTCCCAAATCGTTCGCCGCCGCGCCCTGCTCAACATACTCGCGGCCGCCGTTGCCCAGGTCCGCGAGACTGCGAATGGCGCCGCGGTCCTCGAGCAGCAGACGCACATGATCATTCTCGAAAACGTGATCCGTGAAACGAGCAACTGACGGGAAAGAGAGACCTTGCCCCGAGCGTATTTCGTACACACGGTACCCGAAGGCGGGCACCGCGCGCGCCTCGATGCGCAGGTACGATGCTCCGCCGATATCCAAAATTTGTGAGGGAACTTCCACTGCGGTCTCAACGTCCACGACATGTACGGGTCCGGCGCCCGCGAAGGCGACGTCGGCCGCCTCGGTGCGCGGCCACCCGAGGGAGTTCCACACGAAAAAGCGCTGCGTTCCCGGGGCGGCGGTGATAAGACGCGCGAGCGCCGCGGCCGCCGAATCGTGCAGGGATTCGGAGTACGCCGCGATGTCGTCCGCGATGCGCCGCTGCCAGTCGGCGCGCACCTGTCGTGAGAAGCGTCCGTCGGCGGTCCAGTCGTGCTCCCAGTACAGCCCATACCCGCGCAACGCCTTTTCGCGCGCGACTGCGAGCGCGGCGGTGGGCTGAGCGTGCGGCAGGACCATCACGGCCATCGATTCGGCCGCGCGCAGTTTTTCGGCCGCGCGGCGGACGCGTGCGCTGGTCTCGGGCATCGAGGCGCTGAGCAATTCCCACTCATTGCCGTAACTGCGCCGCACCTCGGGCAACGACGGACCGTAGACCGCGCGAAAGTTCTCGAAAAAATCCTCCTCGTTCGACACAACGACATCGCGTCCCGATGACCGCGCCGTATGCGCCGCACGGATGAAGCTGTTTGTCATCGTGGTATAGTCGTCCCACCCAGCGCCGAACAAGCCGGCGACACTGTACGGATACTGCGGCGTGTTGCACATCGCCATTCCGACATCGACAGCAGCGGCCGGATCGCGCGCCTCGGCGTAGCCACCGACGTTTGCGTTGCCGAACGGCATCGACTGCCACTTCATGAGAATACGCCTGCCGTCGAGACCGGTGTACCAATAGATCTCGTGCTCGCGGTCGCCGGCTTCAGGCACACGCGTCGCGCAGCCGCAGATGCCGCGCCAACTGAACTCGGCGCCCGCTCCCGCCCACAGCGACGCGAGGCCCAGCGGCAGCGTCTGATTTTCCATTGCGACAGCCAGACGGAAGCGCAGCCCGTGTTCGCGCTCGACCGTGCCCGGCCAGTACATGCCGCGCAGCACGGCCTCGGCGGGCATGCCTCCGTAACACGAGACGAGCGCGTTGAGCGGCACCGAGATGTGTCCCGAGCGTATACGCCCAAGCAGCCGCGCATACTCGGCCGTGCTCTTGTTCTCCTTGTACTCCCACAGCCACATCCACCCGTCGCAGTTCCACCGGCTGTGCAGCGCGGCCTCCGAACTCTCCGTGGAATCTGCCAGGCGCAGATAATAATCCAGTGTGCGGATGAACCCGTCGCGGTATTGTGTATCGTCGGCCGTCCAGAAATAGTCCGTGTGATCGTCGGGCGCGATGTACACACGCGGCTGCTGCGCGGTGGATACCTGCACGGCGACCACTGCCGAAAGGAGTGGCAGTAAACGGCTGATGCGGACCATATACATGCGGCTGACCGTTGTGATAGAAATACTCGTACGTGTGACGAAAATACGCAGCGATCCCATGCGGCACACGCGGAAGTGCCGTGTTCCGTATTTTTGAAACATGAACCCTTCAGCCGCCGCCCGCCTCGCGATCCTGTGCACACTCCTCGCCTGCGCCTCGCCCGCGCAGGCACAATTCACGCTTGTCGAAAACATGCGCGGCACCTGCGCCATCGTGGTGGCGGAGGATGCCGACAGCATCGTGCTGCGCGCCGCCCATGAACTGCGCGACCATATCGCACAGATATCCGGCGCGACACTGCCGTTGAGGACAGCCGACGAAAAACCTGGACCACGGGAGATACTGGTGGGTCCCTCCGCACGCAGCGCATCCCTTGTGACCCCGCCTGAATTACAGGCGCTCGGAGACGATGGGTTCATCATCCGCTGCACGGGCAGTCGGCTCGCCATCGTCGGTGGTCCGCGCAAGGGCACATTGTATGGCGTGTATTCGTTCCTCGAGGAACAACTCGGCTGCCGCGTGTACAGCGCGACAGTGCGTGTCCTTCCCGAACGGCACACGATTCGGATCGGTCGCGTCGACGTGCGCCAGGTGCCGCGTTTCTCGCATCGCGAAGTGCACTATCTGAACGCGATGGACCGCGGGTACAGTGAATGGCACAAGCTGCATTCAACCGACGACCGCAACGAGTCGTGGGGTATGTGGGTGCACACCTTCCAGCATCTTGTGCCGGCGGAAAAACATTTCGCCGCACATTCCGACTGGTTCACGCTGCAAGGCGGCCGTCGCATTCCGAGCGGACAGCTCTGCCTCACGCATCCCGACGTGTTCCAGGTCTTGGTGGATTCGTTACGCGCGCAGATTGCCCGCAAACCGGAAGCGCGCTACTGGTCGGTGTCGACCAACGACAATTACAACGAGTGCCGCTGCGAACGCTGCGCTGAGGCCAATGCGCGCTTCGGCGGCAGCGCGGGCACGCTGGTGGATTTTGTGAACCGTGTCGCCGCGCAATTCCCGGGGCGCGACATCTCGACACTCGCGTATCAGTACACACGCTCCGCTCCCACGTACATTCAGCCCGCACCGAATGTGAACATCATGCTCTGTTCGATCGAGTGCAACCGCAGTGCGCCGCTCGACACGGATCCGGCGAGCGCCTCCTTCCGTCGCGACGTCGAGGACTGGGCGCGGCTGACGGGGAACATCATCATGTGGGACTATGTCGTGCAGTTCCGCAATCTCGTGAGTCCTTTCCCCAACCTGCGCGTGCTGCAGCCCAACATCCGCTTTTTCGCGCGGCACGGCATACGCATGATGTTCCAACAGGGCGCCGGCCGCAACGTGGGCGAGTTCGGCGAGCTGCGCACATACCTGATCGCGAAACTGCTCTGGAATCCCGGCGTGAACATCGATTCGGTCATGAACGATTTCCTTACGGGATATTACGGATCCGCTGGTCCGATTATTCGCCGGTACATCGACCGCATGCACGACGCGCTCGAACAGTCGAAGGGCGCGCTCTACATCTTCGGCAATCCGTACGACGCCGTGCGAAGTTATCTCACGCCCGGACTGATCGCGGACTACGGGCGCATTTTCGACGAGGCCGAATCGGCCGTGCGCGATTCCGCCGTCCTGCTCGAGCGTGTGCGCATAGCGCGGCTCCCGCTCGAATACGCCATACTCGAAATTTCCCTGCGTGGCATCGATCCGTCGCTCTCATACTTCGACACAAGCGGCGGCACCTGGCGCGTATCCGCTTCCATGCGCGACCGCCTCCGCTCCTTTGTCACCGTCGCAAAACGGGCGGGCATCGAGCGGCTCGAGGAGCGCGGCACCAGTCCCGATGAGTACCTCGTCTCCATCGAACAGCAACTGCGCCTGAGCATCGAGGGTAATCGCGCCTTCGGCAGACCGGTTTCCCTCCTGACACCGCATAGTGAGAAGTATCCCGTCGGCGGCGGACGCGCGCTCACCGACGGCCGGCACGGCCCGAACGACTTCCACATCAACTGGCTCGGTTTCGAAGGCGAACACATGGACGCCGTGGTGGATCTCGGCAGCACACAGCCCGTGCGCCGCATCAGCGCCTCGTTTCTGCAGCAGTGGTATTCGTGGATATGGCTCCCGCGCCGCGTCGAATTTCTTGTCTCGTCCGACGGCGTCGAGTACACTCCGCTCCGCACAGTCGAGAATACTGTGTCGGACGAAATGGATGGCATGTTCGCAACACCGTTCACGATCGAAACGCCCGGCGTCACGGCGCGATATGTGCGCATCCGCGCGGAGAATATTCTCCGTTGCCCGGACTGGCATATCGGCGCGGGCGGAAAGGCGTGGGTGTTTGTGGACGAGATCGTCGTCGAATGATTCGTGAAGGGGGAAGGGTGAAGGGGGAAGAGTGAAGGGAGAAGGGTGGAGTGGTGATTAACGGATAAGGACGAGTGGCGTGACGGCGGTGTGGTACGACGATGATGCGGTGACGAGATACACGCCTGCGGGTAGCGCCCCGAGATCGGCACGAAGTGTCGTGCCACCCGCGGCGAGCGGTCCGTCGTACAACATAAGACATACACGTCCGTAACTGTCGGATATCTGCACGGTGACGCTGCCTTCGTCGCGCGCGGAGAGTTCAAGCTCAGCCATGGACGTGGCGGGATTCGGGAACACCCTGAGCGAAAGAGGCGCTGCGCGCTGCAGGATGCTTTCGCAGTAGCCGTCAAGCAGGACAGGCGTATGATGCAGCGTCAACGCGGCATCACACCCCGTCGACAGATCCATCGTGTAGGTGAGCGATGTTGAATCGACGCGTTTCTGCGGCACGGCTTCCAACACGAAACGGAGAAACGGGTGATCCGATCCATCCATCATTCCGCTCAGTGTTACATCCGCCAGACCCGGGCTTCCCGATACGCGCATACTCCCGGACCAGCACCGTTCTACGCTCGAGTCGATGCGCGGGGCGCGCAGCAGGCGCGGATCGTACAACAGCCGCAGCCGCGCAGTGAAGTGCCTCCCGGCTTCATACGCCGGTTCGAGACGGAAAGGCAGCACACGCGGCATGGCGTCGGGAAGAAACTGGCGATCGCCGTTCCCCGCTGTGCGGGGGGCCGATGAGACTGTGCGTAAGAGCAGCGTGCCTGTCTCCGCTGTGCATTGGTGGATGTCGCTCACGCGGGCGCGATATTCACCTGCGCCGCGGGCGTGGATCGACGCGGAGGTGTCGCCGAGCAACACGCCGTCGCGGAACCACTCGTAGCGCGCGAAGCCGGGATCCGCCCGCAGCAGCAGACTGTCGCTCTCGCAGATCTCACGCTCCCCTTCCGGATCGAGCCGTACGTGCATCGTGCAGGGATACACACAGACACGTCCCGGCAGCGCCGCGGGCACGATGCACCCCTCGTCGAAACTCACACGTTCAAGGAACACCGGAGCGCAGACCGTGTCGGATACGTCGCGTGTCGGAAAGTCGAGCGCGAAGAGCACTCCTGATCCGCTGCAGATGTTGTCGCGGAGGAGGCGGACATGCGCGCGTCCGTTACTTGCGTCAAGTACCAGGGCGGTGCCCTGCGCGAGCAGCGTGCCCGAATCGCGCGCCGCGGGCGCGCCAAGGAGAAACGGATCGTAACGAATGTAGAGATCGCCGCGCGGCAGCATTTCCGCTGCGAGCGTATCCGACACCGATATAGGGACTGACAGGACACTCCCCTCCCACACGGCCGCATCCTGCATGCGAAAAGCAAGCGGTCGATTGCGGCCCGCCGCGCCGGGCACTGTCACGGTGACAGTCGCGCTGTCGCTTCCGCCGCAATAGTCGCGCAGGACGAGTTCGATGGACCGCGTCGTGTCGTCGGTGCACGAGGCCGTGTACCGAAGTATGCAGTCCGGATCGTCGCGTGTCGCGAGTTCGGCGATGACACGATACACCTCGCTGAGCTGCTGCGGGTCGTACACTTCGAAGTAGCGGCCGCCGGTTCCATTGGCGAGCTGCTTGAGTTGCAGGGTGTCGAGACGCGTGCCGAGTCCCACGCAATAAATCTTCACCGCGTTCGCGTTCGCCAGCGCTATGGTCTCCTGCACCGTGCGCCAACTGCCGTTGTCGGCTCCGTCGGAAAGTAATACCACCGCCTTGCAACGGTTGCGTCCCTTGGCGGCCAATTCCTCGAGGGCCGTGTAGCATCCGTTGATCATGGTCGTACCACCCGTGGCGACAAGTCCTTCGATCGCGACACGCAGCCGCCCTTTCGAGGTGGTCATCGTCTGCACGACACGGACGATATTGCTGAACGCCACAACCGTGGCCTCGTCCTTGACGCCGTCCATCGCTTCGACAAAGGCCTTGCCCGCCACGCGCGCCTCGTCGATGCCGACGCCCATCATGCTTCCGCTGACGTCGAAGGTCAGCGCCACCGACATGGGGCAGCGCGGTGTTGTGTCGCGGCATACAACGTCGAAGTTGTGCACCTCCCTTCCATTTTCACGGAGGAGCAGGTCGCGCTTCACAACGTCGAACGAGGGCAGCCCGCCGCAGTCCACCGCGAATCTCAGCGAGATCACGGGCCACTGCAGGTCCGCTCTTTTGAGATGAAGCACGGTCTGCGACTGCGCCATACCAGCCGCGATACACCATGCCAGCATCACCCACAGAGTGCGTTGAACCCCCGACATCGTTGCCTCGAATCTGTCGCCGGAATTTCATGCAATTCCGCCCGAGATTCAAGGAAGAAATCCGCGACGGATACGGGCAGGCGCGGACGAATGCCGATCCACCCTCCCTTCCAGCATGCCGATCGACATACCGTCGAAACGCCTCACCCGGCTCATCGGGCAAAAGGGCGCGAACAGCACGCTCGCCCTGTGTCGGGAAACTGTCACCGATGATACACCCGGCCACAGGAGCAAGGGCGCACTGAAAGGTGCGAGTGTGTGTCATACACCTGCCGCTGTCAAAATATGCTGCTGTTGTTGTAGTCTGCCGCAGGCACAATACATCATATAACGGATTCATTATGTCGGAATTGGCATTTGGTTTCGCCGCACAAACATTCGGGCGAGCAACGGTATGGATCAATGCCGGATTCGATTAGATTAGTACACGCTGCCCCATCTCCCGCACGACCGGAGTTCCCATGACCAAGACCCGCACCGCCGCCACACTCCTCTTCCTTCTTCCCATCCTGTTTCTCGCGCAGCACGCCGCTGCACAGAACACACGCGGTGCGTTGCTCGAACCCGCGGACGGGCGCATCTATCATGGCGTGCAGCATATGACGTTCGCGACGGGACCCGATCCCATCGCGGGCTATCTCTCCGCGCTCAACGACAACACCATTCAACCCGCCGTGCAGGGATTTTTCTTCAGCATACCCGGCACGCGCGGCCCGGCGCTCGGGCTCCGTCAGATGGCCACTTTTTTCAAGAGCGCCGATTCCATCGGGTTTATTCCGGAAATAAGTCTCTTTTTTGTCAGTGATGTGGCCGTCGACAGTGTCATAGCGGTGTCGGATCAGTACGACTGGATCATCGACAGTGTGATCACGCTGTCGAAGGCCTACGGCCGCGCCATGCTGCTGCGCATCGGAGGAGAATTCAACGGCGCGGGGCCGGGATGGAACGGCGGCGGGTACCATCCCTATTTGTACGTGACGATGTTCCGGAAAATCGTGGACCGCTTTGCCGCGCGCGGGCTCCGCGATTCGATCGCGACGATCTGGTGCTACTACCCTTCCGCGGCGAACGACTTCGATTCGGTCGACACACGCGGCGCGCGCTGGTATCCGGGCGACGAGTATGTGGACTGGTTTGGCCTGGATCTCTTCGACGTGCAGGACTTCGATCCGGCCGCGCCCGAGTATCAGCGTGGTGTCATCACCCGCAAGGGCAAATCGGAACGTTTCCTCGCCATGGCGCGCTCGAAAGGCCGGCCTGTGTACATGAGCGAAACGTCCGCGAAGGGCATCAACATCAGCGCCGATCCCACCGACAGCCAGAACGACTGGAACGGATGGTTCGTGAAGTTCTGGCAATTCATGACGGATCATCGGGAGATAAAAGGATTCAGTTATATCGACGCGCTCTGGCCCGACCGCGCATATCCCGGTTGGGGTGACGCGCGTATCGAGAATAGTCCGGTGCTCAGCGCGCTGTATCGCGAGGAGATGCACAAGCCACGGTACATCCATCTGCCGAGCGGCACCACGGGCTCCGACGACACACCCGTTGTTCCCGCTCACACACTCGTGCTCGAACAGAACACGCCGAATCCATTCCGCGATGTCACCACGGTGCGCTTCAGCATCGCGGCCGGAACGCGGGCGGAATTCGCGGTGCACGACATGCTGGGCCGCCGGCTCGTGCTCCCAGTGCAAAAGTACTTCGAGGAAGGCGCGCACAGTGTGCGCCTGCACGCTGCGGATCTTCCCAGCGGTCTGTACGTGGTCAGTCTGCGCTCCGACGTCGCGTCGGTTCAGCGCACCATGCTGCTCAGCCGCTGACGGCGACGCAGCGGTTTACACGGTGACGAGGGCGAGACGGGCTTCCGCCTCGTCCGTACTCAGTCCCGGTATGACGATGCCGCGCAGCGTCTCCTCCGCGGCCGCGAGTTCCGCGGTGATACGGCGGTGCAGACGCGCGCCCGCCTCGGCGAAGGAGGGCAGGAAGGACCGGTAGTACTCGATGCCCTCGAGCAGATTTTCGCGGAACGTCGCGAGGAATTCCGGTGTGTGCACACCCGCGCTCACGCTCTCCTGCACCTTGTTGAGCCAGTAGTCGATGTACAGGCGCAGTTCCTTCAGGAACATGTGCGGACGCTCGGGATCTGTCATCACATTGGCGCGGCCGTAAATGTGATCCACCATCTCGCGCAGCGTCGAGATGCGCGAGAAGTAGGCGAGATTCGGGCCGGGACAGACGGAGGCGGCCTCGCTGATTTTCGGGAGGCGGATGTCGTGCGCGTGCAGCGCCGACGTGATGAGACCTTCGCAGAGGCAGACTTTCTCGACGGCCTTGTCGTAGGCGGCCTTGAAGGAATCGGATCCGGGCAGCGCGTCCTTCAGCGTCTGAAGCTTTTTGCGCATGAAGGTGATCGACGCGCTGCAGATCGGTTTCTCGGTGAGTTCCGTGTTCAATTCGAGGTACTTGCGGATGCAGGGACTGCCGGGCTTCCCCGCATCGGCGCGCTGCATTTTTTCCTCGTCCTTGGAATTGCCACGCAGGCTGTTGAAGGGCACACCCAGAGGCGAGATGCCGCTGAGATACAGGTCGTCCTCACCCGCTGCGCGCAGAAGCTCGCGTGTCGCGGGATCCACGTTGGTTGCCTCGGGCACGAGAAGGAACGGCGTTCCCCAGCCCACGGAGCTGACACGGTAATGCCGGAGCAGCGCCGACTGTTCCTGCGCGGTGCCGACGCCGCCCTGTACGGTGACGATGGGCGGCGGCATCACCCGCGGCACGTAGTGGCCGATGCGGGTGAGGGCCTGCGTGTATTTGGTGTAGGCTTCGCGGAACAATTCGACACGCCGTGTGCGGAATTCCTCGAGGATGGGGCCGAGGAGCAGGCCGTCGGTCGCGAACGCGTGGCCGCCGCAGTTGAGGCCCGACTCGATGCGGTATTCCGAAACCCACAGACCCTTCTTCGCGAAGTACTGGCCCTGGATCAACGCCGAGCGGAAATCGCTCACCTTCACGATGATGCGTTTCTTCATCGCCCCGCCGCTGTCGGGATAAAAATCGGCAAAGGACGCGGCGTAGGAGTACAGCCGCGGATTCATGCCCGCGGAAAAGACCACGCCGCTGCGCAGACGGCTGTTCGCGAAGCCGCGCAGCGCGGCCTGCGCGTCGCTGTCGTGCGGACCCATGGGTGTGCCGTCGCGATGGAAATTGTTTTTGTCGACTTTCGCCATGATGTTGACGTCGATCGATCCGGGCCGCATGGCGTCGCGAAGCTGCTGCTGCAGACGCGCGACGCGATCGCGCCCCGTTGCGCGGCGCATGGCGAGATATGACTCGCGCAGCGGTGATCCCTCGGGAAGCATTTCGAAATAGCGCGCAAGTTCCCCGCCCTCTGTGAACTCCGACGCGCGCAGGGCAGTGAACTGTTCGTGCACGTGCTGATGCACCATGTCGCACCAGGCGGTGATGCGGCGTGCGCGCGCGTCGTCCTCGTCCTCTTCGATGGGCACATACGGTCTGCCTGCAGCGGCAAGACGCTGTTCGCGCAGAACCTCGAGAAGTTTGTCGTCGATGATGGACATGACCGACGAAATGCCGTACTTCGCGACCGCGAGAGGTGTCGTGACCGAAAAACCGATGCCGAGAACGGGTATGTGAAACAGATGGGGCGACGACATGCGCGGCGCTGTCCTGATTGTGGGCGAAACTGATGCCGCATCCGCCGGAGCCGTGCCGCCACTATGGGGGAAACGGACTTCTTAAATCAACCAGGTGCGTCGAGACATGTTCGTTCGATTGACCGAGTGGATACGATGCCACAATATACACACTTCGGAACAATTCAGACATCAAAGCAGAGATTTTACACAGGCAAATACGTATGACTCTTTCATTCAGCGCGGGCGCGTGCGCGGATGTGCCGGCAGGCTGGAGCCGCGCGGCTTGGTTTTCCCTCGCGTAATGTGTATCGTCGCGCAACAATTCCCCGACAATTCTCCGCCCCGCCTGCACGGAAAACTCCGCGCGCGGTCCGCACACGACGTTGCGAAATATTCGTGCCTCGGCCAGGAATTCACATAAACAGAGCACCATGCAATACACACCATATCTTCTGACCCTGCTTGTATTTTTCTCGTTCCTGTTCCCCTCCGCGCGGCTCGACGCTCAGTCGCGACGAGTTCCCATGGAGACGGACCGGCCGGACCAGACCGAATGTGCGAGCACTGTTCCCGCCCTCCATGTGCAGGGCGAGCACGGCTTCAGCATCGAGGTGGAGAAGCTCGAGCGGCATTACCGCCACCCTTCGTCACTTTTCCGATTCGGTGTAAGCGACCGCGTCGAGCTGCGGCTTGCCGCGGAACCCTTCAGCGGCGGGCACGGCGCCGTCGTCCATACCTCGCTCGCGCCGGTCGAACTCGGGTTCAAGGTCGCGCTGTTCGACGAACACGGTTGGGTGCCGCAGACGGCATTTATCGGCCACCTGAATCTCGGACGTCTCGCGACCAAGGATGAACAGGTGCCCTTTACCTCACCTGCCTTCCGTTTCGCGCTCGCGTACGACCTCGGTGCGGGCACCGGCCTCGGTATCAATCTCGGATCCGAAATGGATGGGCGCAACGCGACCATGATCTTTCTCTACACCCTCGCCTTCAGTGTCGATCTCGACGAACACTTCGGCGCCTACGTCGAAATCTACGGCGATGATCCCGAAGGCGGCCATCCGGCCTCCCATTCCTTCGACGGCGGTCTGACATTGCTCGTCTCACCCAACCTGCAACTCGACGTCTCCGGCGGCGTCGGACTGGTTGACATTGCTCTGGATTATTTTGCCGGGGTCGGTGTGTCGTGGAGGTTGCCTCGGTAGGGGGACGGAGAGCTAGGAGCTAGGAACTAGGAACTAGGAACTAGGAACTAGGAACTAGGAACTAGGAACTCTTAGACGAGAACTCCCCCTCCTGCCTCCTGTATCCTGTCTCCTCACTCGAACAGAGTAGACCGAACTACCATCTACCACCTACCATCTACCGTCTACCACCTATTATCTGCTCCGTCCTCACACTCCCGTGAGAACACAGGAGAAAGGAGACAGGAGACAGAACCTTACTCGAAGGCCTCCTGCCTCCTGTATCCTGTCTCCTCACACGAGTGTGGAGAGTGAGGATTGTGTAAGTTGCGCAATGGATATGCAGAACCAGGCATCACACGGCATACACCGCCGCACGCACCTTGCCGTGAGTTATTCGGGTGCGTTGATCTTTTTTTATGTGATGCTGCATTACCACATCGATTCCGAACGACTCCACATCGCGGGACACGACACGTGGATCATGCCATGGATGGTGCCGGCGCTGATGTGGACCCTGCACTTCCTTCGACGCACGTACGAGTCGATGCGTGTGCATCGTTTCGGTGCGGGCACTCTGGCCTGGGTAAAGGCACCGGTGCCTTGGATGTACTACTGGGGATTTGCGCTGTGGATCGCGTACGAGGTGACAGGCGCCGGGCCTCAACCACCTGCCTGGGAATTTCGCGTTGCGGGAACGCTGCTCTTCCTTT
Organism: Ignavibacteriota bacterium; assembly: GCA_016218045.1. Lineage (NCBI taxonomy): Bacteria > Pseudomonadati > Ignavibacteriota > Ignavibacteriota bacterium. The sequence continues at coordinate 52,734 of JACRFB010000046.1, read as the reverse complement.
GTGGTGAAATTGGAAATGCCATAGCGCATGTCATGCTCGCGCGGCTTCGCCACGCCGACGGTACGCGTCAGGGACTGCCGCGCGGCTTTCTCTTTGAATATGTCTCGTGCCCACATTATTTCTTCGAAATCGTGAGCTGGATCGGATTCTGCTTCGTCACTGCAACACTCTCGTCGCTGGCCTTCGCCGCAGCGACTACATGCATCCTGACTGTGTGGGCAACACAACGGCATCGCGCATATCACCGGACCTTCGACGGCCGCGAGGGACGCGAGTTGTATCCCGCGGACAGAAAAGTACTTGTCCCGTTTTTATACTAACTTTGTACAGGATTTTCCGGGTATTGCTGCGAAACGCTTCTCCTGATTGATGGAATCCCGTATGCGCCCCTTCGCAATCGTGTGTCTCTTTCCATCAACCGCGCTGCTCAAAACGTATCCGCATCCCATGCGGCAGAGCGGTACAATATCCTACACTTGCCGAGGCCGGGCATGTTCATCTCAGGGTCGTGGACGCGCTAGGTCGGGAAGTCCGCACTCTCGTCAGCGGAGACGGTGAAGCCGGTGTTCATCGGACGGTCTGGTCCGGTGTCGATGAAAACGACCGGCGCCTTGCAGCAGGTGTATACTTCCTCGACTTGCGCGTGACAGATTTTTCCGCGCGTCTTCTGCACCACTCGGTCAGGCCGCTGCTGTTGCAGCGCTGAATCGCCGACCGTCCTCAAGAGCGCGGCCCGCGATCCCCATCGTGCTGCTCTATGCCTGCTGTGCGAGCGACAGCATGCCCCTCGCGAATTCTCCGTCGATGGATTTGCGTCCGCGATAGCCGAGGTTGAGTGCCAGCACGCCGCCCAGCGCCACGCCCGGCCGCAAGTATTGCAGACTCTTCCACACGCGTCGGGCAATCGCGCTGCGCTGGTAGAATTGGTGCCCGACCCAGCCCACACCCCTGTCCAGGCGTTCTGGGCTCATGTGCCGTGGTTCGAAGACGACGTGATTAAAATCGTAATGACTCCAGTCGCGGTCGAAGATCCGTCCCTGCGCATCGAGGTCGTCGAAGAGCGGCGTGCCCGGAAACGGCGTCATGCGTGTCGTCTGCAGCGCCTCGATGTTTGTATCGAGGAGGAACGCGAGCGTGTCCCCGAACACGTCCTCCGTATCGTGATCGCCCCCGAACACGAAGCCCGCGCAGATCGCGATGCCCGCGCGGTGTAACGCCTCGACGTCCGCGTTGTACTGACCCCGTCCGTTGCTCTCCTTTTTCCAGCCCGCGAGTCCCTGCTGCGACAGTGTTTCGAATCCGATGAAGAGGCCGCCGCACCCGCTGCGCGCGGCCAGCTCGAGCAGTTCTTCGTCGTGCGCCAGCCCGATGTCGCATTGGCTGAACCAACGCTTGCGCAGCGGGATCATCGCGGTGAAAAGCTCCATCGCATACGCGCGGTCGCCGATGATGTTGTCGTCCATAAAAATGACGTGCCGCCTCAGGGCGCGCAGTTCGTCGATCACCTCCGCAACCGGACGTGTGCGGAAGCGCGACGTGTGGAAGGCGGCGACGGAACAGAATTCACACTGGTACATGCACCCGCGTGTGGCCTGCACCGCATCGGCGGGCACATAGTCCTTCCGCCTCATGTGCCGGCGGTCGGGCTGGGGCAGTCCGTCGAGGCAGCGCATCTCGCTGCGGTAGAACGGCTGCAGCGCGCCCTGTTCGTAGTCGCGGATCATCCGCGGCACCACGTCCTCCGCATCCCCGATGCACACCGCATCGGCGTGTTGTTTCGCCTCCTCCGGCATGAAGGTCGGATGGTATCCCCCGACGATCACCGTCAATCCTCTGGCACGGAAGGCGTCGGCGATCTCGTATGCGCGCGGCGCATTGTGTGTCATGAACGTGATGCCGACAATGTCCGCGTCGCTGTCGAAATCCACCGGCGTGACATCCTCGTCGAGGACACGCGTCTGCACCTGCGGCGGCATCGAACCCGCGACGTACAGGCTCGGGAGGAGGGAGAAACGGAAGTAACGCGACTGCCTGGGTTTCTCCCCGGCTTCCACGCGCCACAGCGGGGATGTGGGATTGATCATCAGGAATCGAATCGTAGACATGGCCTCCTCCGGGCGGGGTGAATTGTTCGCGAAGCAGGGACCGGGGTGCGTCCCGGCCGCAGAGTGACAACCATAATCTCGCAGTCCCGCGGCTCAAAAGTGTCACGGAATTGTCATGCCCGGGCGCACGTCCAGCCCGGGAAACTTTTTAATCCGACGGACCTGTGATGTGTCATACGGGAACAGCATTTTGCATGTCATCCCCACAGGTCGTGTATTCCGCCGGAGCCGCCATGTCCTCACACACACCCTCCCGTTGTTTCTTCGTGCTCATGATGGTGCTCTGCGCCCTCCCCGTCATGTATGGGCAGACGTATCGCATCGTCGATACGGGCGTGCGCACGTTCTACAACAACACGACGCAGGTACCCGCGCCGGTGCAGGGTGCGATGTTCTATGGTCAGGATGCGACCTACTCCGGGAATCAGCCCTCGTACACCAACAACGGCGATGGTACGGTCACCGACAATGTGACAGGGCTTATGTGGCAGAGGGACATGGGCGTAAAAATCAGTTGCGCGGACGCGGCCATCAAGGCGGATACGTTGACACTGGGCGGCCACAGCGACTGGCGCATCCCGAGCATCAAGGAATTGTACTCGCTCATACTCTTCACCGGGCGCGCGGGCGGTGAACGCGCGGGGGTGTTGTTCATCGATACCAGCGTGTTTCTGCAGCCGCTGGGAAATGTCGCGGCGGGTGAACGCGAGATCGATGCGCAGACCTGGACGTCCACACAATACATCGGACTCACCTTCCTCCGCGACTCGACCGTGTTCGGCGTAAACTTCATCGACGGACGCATCAAGGGATATCCGAAGTACAAGCCGGGCAGCGGCAACCGCACGCCAAGCGTGATGTACTTCCGCATGGTCCGCGGCAATCCCGCCTACGGCAAAAACGACTACGTCGATAATGGCGACGGGACGGTGACCGACCGCGCCACGGGTCTCATGTGGCAGCGGGCCGATGACGGTGTCGCGCGCGACTGGGAACAAACCCTCACCTACGCCGAGGGATTGTCACTCGCGGGCTACAACGACTGGCGGCTGCCGAATGCAAAGGAACTGCAGAGTATTGTCGACTATACACGTGGTCCGCAGTCCACGCAGAGTGCCGCCATCGATCCGATCTTCCGCACCACGGGCATCACCGATCCCGATGGCCGCCCGGGACAGTTCCCGTATTTCTGGTCCGGCACCACACATCTCGACGGCCAGAATCCCGGCGGCGCGGCCGTGTATGTGGCCTTCGGCGAAGCGCAGGGCAAGGTCAACAATGTGTTGATGGATGTGCACGGAGCCGGTGCACAACGCAGCGATCCGAAGTCGGGAAATCCGGCGAACTATCCCTCGTATATGGGACCGCAGGGCGACGTGCGTCTTGTGTTCAATCACGCGCGCTGTGTGCGTACAGCGGGCGCACCCTCGTCCGTCGGAGCACTCCCTGTTGCGGCGGCCCCGACTCTGGCGCAGAACGAACCGAATCCGGCAGGCGCCACAACACGCATCCGTTTCACACTGCCCTCGCCCGATGCAGTGTCTCTCACCCTGCACGATGCGGTGGGCAGAGCCGTCCGTACGCTCACCGACACACACCTCCCCGCGGGCGCACACACGGTCGTGCTGGATGCAACGTCACTCCGGCCGGGCGTGTACTTTTACCGTCTCAGCACCTCGACGGTCACCCTGTCCCGCACGCTGATCATCGAGTGAGATCCGGCGCCTCGACCGCCGACTCGTTCAGCGAATCAGCGTGGCCGGTCCGTCCCTGCAGAACATCCTGTTCCAATACCATCCGGAAGCGTGCGGGTTCTTCAAAGAGCGGACTGTGCGCGGATTCCTCAAACGTGTAGAATCCCTTCACAGGCGCGCGGAGCGCGGCGGCGTACGCGCGGGTTTCTGCGTACGCGCACGTCATGTCGTGACGTCCGTGCAGCATATACACGGGAATCTCGAGCGCCGGCACCACGTCGGGCAATTCGATGGACCACATCACATCCCGCAGATGTTTCTGCGAGAAAAGCTTCCCACGCCAGAGCCGTACCTTCTCGCCCATCGTGTACTCCGTGCAGAGCAGGGACGGAAGGAATATTCCCGTGATCACCGAACGCATCGAACGCATTGTCCCAATGCCAAGTTCGTGCATCACCTCGTCGCGCATCGACAGCCATGCCTCGGGCAGCGGCGCGTCGCCTGTGACCTTCGTGCCAAGCAACTTCTTCACCGTGCCCGCGTCGCCTCGGCGGGTGTATTCCTGCAGGGCGTACTCGTAGGCGAGGCGCTCTTAACGCATCTGACGCGACACCTGCGCGATGCCGATGTACGCATGGAACAGGTGGGGTGCACGCGCGGCAAGCAGGGCGCCGAGTATGGTGCCGTTGGAATGTCCCATGAGGTAGATCCGATCCGTGTGAAAGCGGCGCCGCAGGTACTCGGTGACGTCCGTCGCGTCCCTGAGCAGCCGTTCGACGGTCAATGAACCGGGAGGCATGTCGCTGTCGAACGAGAGTCCCGCGCCCGGCTGTTCCCACCAACACACGGTGAAGAGGGCCTCGAGTCCCGTGGGATATTTCCTCTCGAGGAAATACTCGGGCATGCCCGGTCCGCCATGCAGGAACAGAAGCACAGGATGCGTGGTGTCACAACTGCGAATGATCATTCCCTGCTGCATGCCGTTGATCGGGACGGCAATTTTTTCCGCGAGGCCGCGTGTACACAGAGTGCCCGCACTGTCGAGAGGTTTTTCCATCGTGCCCGGGCTGCAATACCACAGGACGAGGAAGAGTCCCACCACGAGGACTAGTACGACGGCAAGCACTGTCACAGCAAATCTCCTGAAGAAGGAACGGCGCAGGTGAGTTTTCATGATCGTCGGAGTTCTCTTTGTCTAGCGAAGAAGCACGCCGCGCAGGCCCCACGTGTGAGTATCCCCGGCCAGCAGCCAGTACAGACCACGGCGCAGCGTCGAAATATCCAGCGCCACAACATGCTCGCCTGCTGCACAGGCACCAGCGTCGAGGTTCATCACCTCCTCCCCCAACACCGTCAGCAGGCGCAGCCGCACAGTGGACGGCCTCGCGAGACGGATGGACACCGACAAGTGCGCGCCGGCGGGATTCGGGAAAATGGCGTGAAGTTCGGGGAGCGCGTCCGTGTTCGGGATGTCCTCGGATCCTGTGCTTGGCTCGAATTCGTAGGCGCCAAGATCCGGTGCGGCACGCAGCGGACGTGCACGCAGTCCCGCAGGATGAACATACTCGAACAGCGGCGCGGGATTCTGCGCGTGGCTGATGCCCGCATCCACCGCAGGCGACTGCGCGGTGAGATGGTAATTATACGCGGCGGCATCGGTGAAGTGCGCGTCGGCGATGCTGCGCAGCACGGCGTTCGCCTGCGTGTCGAGCACCGCAGCTCCGCCCGAGAACATCGATCCCGCCCCTGCCATCAGATTGTTTATCACACGCACCGAGTCCATGCCCGAAGCGGGGACCATCACAAAGGTGCCCGCACTGCGTTGATTCACAAACGTGTTGTGCCGCACGACGAGCACCTTCGCGGGATTGCTCAGGCCCTCGAGTCCGTACCCGCAGGTGTTGGAGTTTTGATTCTGCGGACCATGCTGAATCTCGTTTCCCTCGATCAGCGACCAACCGCCGTTGGGCAGATCGATATCGCGGCTCGCCGTGCCGTCGCTGCCGTTCGATATGCGGTTGCAGCGGATGATGTTTGTGTCGGCGCGGCTCTTGATGTTGTGTCCCACTTTCGCGTGATGCGTCCACGATCCCGTGATCTCGAAACGTCCCACATGGCCGATGTACATGTTGTGTGAATAGCCGTCGCCGAAGCCGTTGCCTTCGAACACGCTGTGTACAACGCGTATGCTGCTGGCCGGATTCGCACCCGTGAGGATGCCGTTTTCGTTGCCGTGGAAATAACAGCGTTCCACCAGCAGATCCGCCCCCTCCTGTCGAATGCCCGCGCCGTTTTTATCTGGTACGGTGGCGCCGGAAAACTCGATGTCGCGCACGGTGGTGTTTCGTCCCTGTATCACCCAGATCGCCTTGCCGCCGCAGCTTTTATCAGACACATGCGCCATGCCGCCAACGCTGCGCAGCAGAAGGTTGTTCTGCCGCCATGTGGCGCAATCCGTGTACCTGCCTGCATCGATGCTCACCGTGTCGCCATCCTTCGCGACGGCCGCGGCCTGGCTTGGAACCGTGAGCGCGCGGCCGGGACCCACAGGCCATTCCGTACTGAACATCGATGAGGCGGAGAGAGCCCCAAAGCATAGCGTCAGAATCATTCTCGAGAACAGGCGCCGCGACACCGTCGATGAACGAAGTCTGCACACACGTCGTGTCGACGCGGAGCGCGCCCTGGAAGCGATCCACACACACCAACCACGGGAGAGACATTGTCGCATCAATTGCTCCGTGCTGAAGAAGAAACGTGCGCGGAATCTACTCGCCGCGGCCCTCGCAATCAACGAGGCGAAAAAATAATGCCGCGCAATTCCGCACGGGATGGAGCTGAACCGGCGACGACGTATCTTTGTTCTTCACACATCTCCGGGTTCCTGGGAAATTGCACGGCACGACACAGGCCGTGCGGACTTCCGCGGCAGCACCGGATCACACGATCCGCCCCTGACCGCAACCTCTTCGGGATACCAGTTGTCCTCGTATAGGCACCGCTGTACGCCGTTCATGGTGTCTTGTACACATCCATCACACACTCATTCACACGCCGATATGAACAGACGCAACGCCCTCGCGCGCATCCTTGCAGGAGGCGCATCAATTCTCCTTCTCGACAGAACCCTTCTGCACGCATCGCCGATGTCGGAGCTGCGCATCTCGCTGTCCGATCCGCGTTTCGCCGCGCTTGCGCAGGTGAACGGCACCGTGGAAATCGGCAACAGCATCGCACCGGGCATCGAGGCCGTGCTGCCGAGCGGCTTTCCGCTGGCACTCGTCCGCGTCGACGCCACCACCATCGTCGCGTCGTCGATGGAGTGTCCGCACAATCAGTGCAAGGTCGGCACGTACAACGGCACGCAGTTCGTGTGCCCGTGTCACGCGTCGCGCTTCACCGGCGCGGGTGCGCGCGTGTCAGGACCCACACCCCGCGGACTCACCACCTATCCCGTCGCCATAGTGGGATCCACCGCCATCATCACCGGCATTCCCGGCTCTCTCACATGGAACCTCACCAATGCATCGGATCCGCAGGTGGCCAGCAGTTTCACGCTCGAGCAGAACGAACCGAATCCCTTCAGCACAAACACACGCATCCGGTTCTCCCTTGCCGAAGCCGCCGCGGTCACTCTCGTGGTGCACGATGCGACGGGCCGCCGCATCACCACCCTCGCCGACGGCCGCTATACACAGGGCACACACGCCATCGACTACCGCGCAGGCGCTCTCGTTCCCGGCGTCTATTTCTACACACTCACCGCCGGCAGTTTTGTCGAGACAAAGCGGATGATCGTTGAATAGTTTGTAGATGGGTAGTTGGTAGATGGGTAGTTGGTAGATGGTAGATAGGTAGGTTGATCTACTCGGCGTGTGTGAGGAGACAGGATACAGGAGACAGGAGACTGCTATTTTACTCCCTACTCCCTACTCCCTACTCCCCACTCCCCACTCCCCACTCCAACTCCCCACTCCCTACTCCCTACTCCCCACCCCCACTCCTAGATCCTATCTCCTAGATCCTAGCTCCTACGGCAACACCGCAATCGGATACTCCATCTCGATCGGTCGGCCGGATGAAAATTCGAGCCGCACCGTCGCGCGCCATTCCAGCTCGTTGTCGCGAACACAAATCGATTGTGGCTGGTCGGGGGGTACTGTCATCTGCGCGAACAACTCGCGCGGCACACCGGCGGGCAATTCCTCGCCCACGCGGATGCGGTGCTCGTCGGCGTACACGGGATGTTTATGTACATGTGTCGACTTGCCCGCCTGGCGCCGCGTGTGTTCCCGAAGTTCGAGGCGCACCGTTGCATACTCGACGCGCACGGTGCGGCGCGGCGTAAATGTGACTGCGGCCTGCAGCGTCTCACCGCGGCGCAACAAGGGATTGCGCAGGGATGCCTGCATCTGGCCGCGCATCCTGCTCTGTATGGCGCCGCCCGCGATGAGCACGAATCCCACAAGCGCGAGAAGGAAAAATCCGGCGCCGTAGAGGATGTCCTCACTCGAGGGATGATCCCAATTCGGCGAGAGCGCGCCCACGAGAATAAACACCGCGGCGAAAATGATTCCCGCGACGATGGACCAGATCATGCGCGACCCTGTGCTCACACGCTGGGCTCGCTGCAACGCCTCGCGGTTGAACGAGGGGCCGAGCACGCCCTCGCCTGCGCGCTCTGCCGCGATCAGTTCGAAAGGCATATCGATGTCGGGATTGAGCCCCATGGCGACATCAACCTCCGCCGACAACACCCATTGCACGGCGAACAACTTTCCGGAGTAACTGATCGGACTCTCGGGCAGCGGCAGCTCGAAACGAAATACACGCTCGTCGCCCTCCTGCAGCTCGAAGGGTTCACCGACGCGCACTTCATCGGTTTTTCCCCGCACCGTGTTGCCGCGGCCCGACGTCTCCCAACGCAGCCGCAGATCCACGCCGCGCACCGTGCAGGCGCTTGTCGCGCGCAGCACCAAACTTCCGCGCATCGTTGCCCCGCCGACAAACACCGACTTCCCTCCCTCGGGACGCACCTCTATGCTGCAGGAACTCATGGGATCTCCTCTACTGTCTGTGTATGATCGGATACAAATATCCTGAATCCCTGCATCGGGAAAAACAACACGTCACGCGCCGTATCACACGTCGTGTGGTACATCGCGGCTGATGGCTGTCCGCGCGATACGCGGCAGTCTGCGCGGCGTGTTGCAGTCCTCGCTGCGGTGTCCCGCGGGTCAGTCGAGTATCAACAGACGTACGAGCGTTGTGCCGGCGGCCTCGAGTCTCATGTGGTAGATGCCGCGCGGAAGCTGCTCGGCTTTGAGAGTTGCCGTGTGTGCGCCCGCTTCGAGCTGCACCGCATCGAACAGGCGTACTACCTCGCGGCCCAATGTTTCATGCAGTGTGACGGTTGCGCGGCCGGCGTCGGGCATCACGAGCCGCACGGTGGCCTGTGTCGACACGGGATGGGGGTACACCTGCAACGAAGGATGTGCGGGCAGCGCCATGTTGTCGTCGATTTCCACAACGGGCGAGAGCACTTCCGCTCCGTCGATGTCGATCTGCCGCAACCGGTACGCCGCTCGGCCCAACACGGGCGCCGTGTCGTCGAAACTGTAGGCGCCGCGCCCGGCAGCGGACGACGGCACAAATCCGAGCGTACGCCACTCCGCATCGGTGCGGCGCTCAATCGCGAAGCCCGCGCTATGACGTTCACCGGCGGTTGACCACCGCAGTGTGACAATCCCGCCTCGGGGATGAGCGGAGAGACTCAGGAATTCTACGGGCAGCGGAGACAAGGCATCGCCGACGCTGAATGTGCCCGTGTACATCACGCCGGTTGCGGTGCTTGTGTAGGGATCGGATCCGGCCGCGGAACCGGGCTGCGAGGCGGGAGTCCAGAAGTTGCCGTTATGCCTGCTGATATATGCGCGGCTGCGGTCGAACAAGGGCAGCTCGTCGTTCGCATTCCACTGCAGGACGAGTGTGATGTTTGATCCGCCCAGATGCGCCTCGGCGATGTGCCAGCTCAGGTTCACCGCGTGATCCGCGAGTGCGGCGCCGGCCATACCGCGCGCGCGCGCAGCGGCCTCGACACGCACCGAGAGTGCGTCCGCCGTGCCGCTGTTTGTGATGACCACGGGGGTGTACTTCATGGCCGCGGGACCGACGGGAAACAGGATGCCGCCCGTGCGCGCACCCGCGCCCACAGCGTTCTGACGCAGTTTGCCCGTGTCGTTCGTGACGATGAGGTTCGACGAGTTGGCGCCGGTGATCGATCCGCTCGAACCGATGGTGAGGTCCGCGCCATTCAGCACGATGCTGCCGGATTGCAGCGCGAGCGTCCCTGCGACGGTCATCGGCAGGGAGAGTATCATCGGCTGACTGTTGGCGATGGAAAGACTGCCGAGTGTCACCGCCGGGATATTCTCCGGTGACACTGTTCCCGAAGGAATGGTCACATGTGTACCTGTGCCGGGCACGGCGCAGGGTACGTCCCAATTTCCTCGTGTGCCCCAGTCGCTGTTCACCGCTCCGGTCCACACCAGCGATTGATTCGATGGATTGTCGACGGTGATGCGCACCGTGTCCGTTGCGCCGCAGCCGTTGGCATCCGTCACCGCCACGTGATAGGTGGTGCTTGTGAGTGGTGATGCGACGGGCGTCTCGGCCGTCGCGTCGTTGAGTCCGGCGGACGGTGTCCACACATACGTAAACGGCGGTGTTCCACCCACGGGGGGTCCGCCGATCACCGTGGTCGTGTTGTAACAGATCGTGCGATCCATTCCCGCATCCACGGTCAATGCGCTGCCCACGCTCACACGTATCGAATCAGCGGCGCTGCAGCCGTGGGCGTCGGTAACAAGGAGGCGGTAGGTGGTCGACACAGAGGGTGACGCGGCGGGATTCGCAACCGAGGCCGAGCTGAGCCCCGCGGATGGAGTCCATACATACGTGTACGGTGGTGTGCCCGCGCTCGCGCTCGGTGCGCCGCCGATGGTCAGCGCGATACCGTGGCAGTAGGTGCCGTCGAATCCCGCATCGGCCAGCGGCGGCAGCGACGGACTCACAAGCACGCTGTCGTAGGCCCGGAAGCCGTTGGCATCGGTCACCTGCACATGATACAGCGTCTCGAGCGACGGATTGGCCTGCGGCTGCGCAACGCTTGTGCCGGAGAGTCCGGTCGAGGGCCACCAGTAGTACGTATACGGTGGCAGGCCGCTTGTAGCAGCGTTGCCGATGGTGACCGGCGTGCCCGCGCAGGTGTAGCGGTCGGCGCCCGCGTTGACGTCGGGGACGGACTGTGTGATTTTGCACGAGGCGCTGTTCGCGCGCGAGGTGAGCAGCGTGGCCACACGTGTATGGAAACGCAGCTCCGTGCCCATACTCGTGAGATGGCAATAACTCATGATGGTGCCGTGTATGGGATTGGTGCCCGAATAGCAGGTGCCCTCGGCGTTGTAACACGAGTCGACGGCCGGATTCCACGAACAACTGTGTGTGTGCGGCGACCCCACTCCATGCCCGAGTTCATGGGCGCAGACGTCGAGATCCCAGATATAGCCGGAGTACGGATACGAGAAGCCGCCGTTGACTCCTGCCACGGAATACCCGTTTTGATTGTTGCAGAGGACGTTGACCCATGCCAGTCCGCCTATGCCCGATCCGTGCAGCAACTGCACTGCCGCGCGCGGCCGCGATGCATGATTCGCGAGCCAGTAGCGGCGGACCTGTGTCAGAAGACTGTCGGCCGAGGGACCGGGGTACGGTCCGTTCGACGTCCACACATTCATGTACGAGATATACCACACAATGCCCGCGTCCTGTCGATAGATGTCGCTTACCGCGCCGTAGATGGCGATGGCATAGGAGCTGGCGCCGCTTGTGCTCGAACCGTTCAACTGGTAATAGTTGTAGTCGCACTCCACCGCGAGATTGAGGCGGATCGCCGAACCCTGTGTGCTGTTGCCGCCCTTGCGCATCGAGGCGGGCTCCTGCGGAAGCAGCAGGCGCAGTTCCTCCGCACGATACTCGGGCAACTGTTCCGCGTGACATTGCGGCGGGGGGCCGGGCGCCCGGAGATTCTGTTCGGGTGTCACCGCGCAGAGCCTGCTCCGCGGACCGGTAGGCGCGTACACGGCGCGTGATCCATCGGCGCGCCGCACATACCCGAACACGGCGTGGCGGAAAACCGCGAGGTACACGTGTGAACCGGGTTCACCGTCGATTTCTCCGGTGAGGAGAATGTGTCGTTCGGGTGTGAAAGAATCAGCATTATTGATCCGTAATTCCGCGTTTCCTGCAAGCAGGGTGAAGCGCTCGGCGTGGACACGTGCAACGCGGCCGTCGGCGAGTGGAACGTCGGGAATGATTAGATGTGTGCCGGGTTCGGGATTCCATCTGTCGAAGGCTGTTGTATCGATGCGGAAGAAACGGCTGGTCTGAAGACCCGATCCGTCCGCAGGCGCGGCGCTCGGCACGAAGAGCCCGGGCGCCACCACACCGCCATCACCATCGATCCGAAGCGGGGCAGCGGATACGACACACGTGTACAACACGGGCAGAAGCGTGATGAGGATTCGCACCGGTGATCCCGCTCGGTGGAAAAAGTACTTTCCGTCACATTGTTGCTTCATGAACGTCTCTCTGCTGTGTTGTCCCTGCGACACGAGATCGCAGTCTCTGATTAGCCACAAAGTAGTCCCATCCCTTCCCGGCTTCAATCACGAAAATTCACGGATTTGAAATTTTTTTCGCGAAAACGAGTGCGCGGGAAACTTAAAATACACTTGTGCGCCACGAGTATTCTCGGTACACTGTCATGTACGGACACACATTGAGGAGAATGCCATGTCGTCCTCTCACGGGAGGTACCTCGCTCCGATTTCTGTTATTTGTGCTATTCTCTCCCTCAGCGCGAATGCCCAGGTGGTGACGAATCTTGTCGCAGGTGTCCCGCCGCCAACAATCGAAATCGTCAGCATCGCGGTGCAAGATTCGAACATGTACGTCGCGACCGGAAGCCGAAAGGTTATCCATTCTTCGGATTTCGGCGCGAGCTGGAATATGGTACTGGACTCCATATATCAACTCGCTTCAGTGGTAGCTGTGGATTCGTATCTCGTCATCGGTATCAGAGACAGTCCTTCGGGAGGAGGAATCATTCTCAGGACACGGCACGACGGGCAATGGAATACGGTTCCCACGGATATGCCGAAAAATTCGATCTACAAAATCCTCGTTTCAGGTCCACTCATGTATTCGGCCACCTCGCTCGGTGTGTTTGTGTCGCGCGATGGCGGATTGCATTGGAATTGCATTTCATATGGCTTTGTGGGGCTTGGCGTAAACGCTTTGTTCCTATCCGATTCAGTCATAGTCGCCGGACAACCGAAACACCTGTATCGAAGTACTGATGCGGGGTCCACTTGGAGCGAGATGGTCTCGATGAAGGAGGATAACAGATCGTTTTCGTTCGCGACGACTGGGGGAGTAATATTTGCCGGCCATCCCGCTGGAGGAGTATTTCGGTCAATTGATGCGGGTTTATCATGGAATATAGTCGTGGATGCGATGAGCATTCCAACTGTGAATTTCATCCACGCGTCAGGTGATACTCTGATTGTTGGCAGTGAATCCAACGGGTTGTATCGCAGCACGGACATCGGTCGTACATGGACGACGTTTAATGCAGGCCTTCCGCCATTCCCCAATGTGAGAGCACTTCTGCAGACACCTCGCGGACTCCTCCTCGGATTGGAACAAGAAGGATTGTACACCAGTACGGATAGAAGAACGTGGAAAGCCACAGATTCGTCACTCGCCGACATCCAGGTGCTTACGTACTGTCTGATCGATTCCATCGTGCATGCGGGTCTGTCGAACGGCGCGCTCCTGACCTCCACTGATCGTGGAAACAACTGGCTTCGAACGCCCACACCTTGGAGCGGTCGTATCACATCGCTCGCCGCACAAGGTCCGAATCTGTTTGCCAGCGTGTGGGACGAGGGCATCTACCTGTCTACCGACGGTGGGCGATCCTGGCCAGTACAGAATCCGGCACTCTCGTCATCGCGCATCCACTCGCTGGTGGCGGTGGACAGCGACGTGGCCGGGGCCAGAGTGTTTGCGGGAACGGAGGAAGCATCGTACATGAGCAGCGACGGTGGAACAACATGGTACGAATCCTCCCTCCCCGTTCACCGCATCACCGGAACGGCCCGATCACAGCTCGGACTGTTTGCCGGAGCACACGAGGGGAAGATTTTTCGATCCGTTGACAGAGGCAGCACGTGGTCGCAGATTTGCACTGCAGAGCATAAGATCCGCGCAATCACTGCAACGAGGAATACAATTGCGTCCTGCGGCGATGGCGGATTCTACGCACTCAACCAGTTCACTCTTCGCGGACAGCGGTGGGAAGGTGGCGCAGAAGTCCCATGGTCTGCCGGCCGCGCCGTCGGATTTTCCTCCATCGGAATGTACTACGGGGGAGTGGCCGGATTTTGGTACAGTTCCTTCCACGACACATCAGCGGCGTCGTGGCTCAAGTGGTCGATCGTGTTACCATTTGCACGGACGACAGTGAGCGCATTTATTTCACTCGACAGCGTGCTTCTGATCGGAACGAACGGCGGCATCCTTCGATGCAACCTCGACCGCCTGATCGTCGGCGTCGAAGAACCTCATCCAGTCTCTGACACTCCCACGATACTGGAATTGTATCCCCATCCCGTTCACGAACGCGCCAGTGTTGCGTTCCAGCTTGAGCACGATACACCTGTCGAACTATTCCTGCTCGACCAGGCGGGACGGCACATATCGCTCCTATCGTCCTCCATGTATCCCCGTGGCCGGCATGTGGTACCATTGGACGCCGAGTTCCTCGCGCGCGGTTTGTACATCTGCATTCTCTCCACCCCGACGCACCAGTTCACTCGATTGTTCGTGCTTCGCTGAGTTTTCGGCCTCATCCAGCACACGGACCAGTACACGTGGGATACACGGCCGCGTTGCGCTGCGGAAACATGAAACCACTCTCGCTAACGGCAGCGATGTACAGGCAGTCGACCCGCATCGCACATGTGTTATTGCCGCTCCGCTTCGGCGCGCCGATTCGATGCACAAGCTCCCGCATACGTCTCACTCATCGTCCAGGCGGGCCGGGTTTGTGTTCTTCCCAACGTGCCGTGCTCGCCTCTCGCCAGACTCCTTATTGAGCCCCGTGAGTATGCGCGCAACAGATTTCCGCACCGGTCCCGAAAGTGTGTCGAGGTAACGGTCCTGGCTCAGGAAAACGATCTCGCGCGACAGCGCGGGATGCCGCCGCGCGACTGACACAAGCAGCATCAGCGCATTGATACGCACGGAGGGCTGCGCCTGTATGTTCTGCCACAGGGTGACACAGAGGTCGAACGCATCCCCCTCGTGTCGGCCTCTCAGAGTCACGCGCTGGAGTAACTTGAGCAGCTCGCGTTGATGGCCGTCCTTTTTGCCCGGCACTGCGGCGATGATACGTCCGATATGTTTGCGCAGACGCGGGTCGTCAGTGCGAATGCAGTCCACCAGCAGCCACGCCGCGCGCCACGACAACGGCTGTGTGTCGCCCAGCGCCAGTTCCACTGCCTCACGAAACGCCCCCGGATGCGTCTCCATATACACGATCATGTCGCGTTTGTACGCATGCGTAAGGATGTATTCCAGGCCCTCTCTTTCTGATTCCATAGGAGAATATCGCAAAGGGGTAAAGAGGTAAAGAGGTGAAGGGGGAAAGAGGTGAAGGGGGAAAGGGGTAAAGTAGCAAAGTTGCACAACTTCTACCGCCCTACCGATCTACCATCTACCATCACCATCTACCGACTATCATCGGCTGCGCCGTCACACTCGTGTGAGGATACAGGATGAAGGAGTCAGGAGACAGACCGTGATTCAATACACTCCTGCCTCCTGTCTCCTGTCTCCTCACGCGGACAGAGTAGACCAATCTACACAAGGAGTGTGAGGATACAGGATGAAGGAGTCAGGAGACAGACCGTGATTCGATACACTCCTGTCTCCTGTATCCTGTCTCCTCACGCGGATAGAGTAGACCAAGCTACCATCTACCAACTACCTGCTACCATCTACCTAGCTCTCCGCCGTGAGGCGTGGGGAACGGCCCATCATCGAATCGCAGAGAGCCCGCGAAGCGGGCGGCATTCACCAACCCACGCCGTGAGGCGTGGGGAACGGCCCGGCATCGAATCGCAGAGAGCCCGCGAAGCGGGCGACATTCACCAACCCACGCCGTGAGGCGTGGGGAACGGCCTGGCATCGAATCGCAGAGAGCCCGCGAAGCGGGCGACATTCACCAACCCACGCCGTGAGGCGTGGGAAACGGCCTGGCATCGAATCGCAGAGAGCCCGCGAAGCGGGCGGCATTCCAGGACACTGAACCACGGGAACAAATTTTCGCTTGGGGAGTACAAGGAATAGATCCACATCGTTGGATCAATCGGTCCATCAACGGGAGGAAAACATGTCTCATTCTCATTCAAAGATCATTCTGCATGCGACGTACAGAACAAAGAATCGCCACACCCGGATTCCTGATGCCCTACATGAGGAACTCTGGGCCTATACACACGGTATCCTCACGCATGTGGACTGTCCAGCCCTCCAGATTGGCGGTGTCGACGATCACCTCCATCTCTGTCTGCGTCTCGGAAGAACGATCTCGACAGGCGATCTCATCTGCAAAGTGAAAGCGAATACGTCACGGTGGTTGAAGGCCAAGGGTCTTCGTGGCTTTGGCTGGAGTACGGGGTACGGAATATTCAGCATATCACAATCGCACGTCGAAAGAGTTGTCCAGTACATCCGCCGGCAACGTGAACATCATCGGACGATGACATTCAAGGAGGAGTACCTCGAATTGCTCCGACAGAATGAACTCGCGTTTGATGCTTTCACACTCCGTGAATTGGACCTCTGAATGTCGCCCCTCCGGGGCTCTTGGGTTCTCCTCACGCGCCGCATTCCCACGCCTCACGGCGTGGGTTAGTGAATGTCGCCCCCCCGGGGCTTTTGGGTTCTCCTCACGCGTCGCTCTCCCACGCCTCACGGCGTGGGTTGGTGAATGTCGCCCCTCCGGGGCTCGTGGGTTCTCCTCACGCATCGCTCTCCCACGCCTCACGGCGTGGGTTGGTGAATGTCGCCCCTCCGGGGCTCGTGGAATGCAGAAAGTAGCAAAGTGGGAAAGTAGATCAAGTTACCCGGTGTCTCCTCACGCGGATAGAGTAGACCAATCTATACAAGGAGTGAAAGGACACAGGATGAAGGAGTCAGGAGTCAGACCGTGATTCAATACACTCCTGCCTCCTGTCTCCTGTCTCCTCACGCGGACAGAGCAGACCAACCTACAAAGGGAGTGTGAGGATACAGGATGAAGGAGGCAGGAGACACCAGGCAGGATCAACTCCTGTCTCCTGTCTCCTGTCTCCTCACGCGGACAGAGTAGACCAAACTACCCTCTACTCATCTACCAACTACTATCTACCTAAATACCATCTACCCAATCCCGTTGTACCCACATTTTCCCTTGCAATAGTTGCGTGACAGCGATAAATTATCGTGTCCTTCCATCAGACACGATTCCCAGACCGCCATGAAATGTGGCGTGTCCCCTCCCGAAGCACCTGTGCACTCGCAGCCGTCGTGTCGCGTGGACTTTTTGCACATACAGGAGGTGGGTTATGAAACATCGATACAATTCACGTGTGGTCACCGCGCTTGTTGTATGCGCGGCAAGTATTCTGTGTTCCTTTTTTGGGCCGGTGCTATCGGCACAGACACCGCAGTTCTCCATCTCGGAAACCGGTACGGCCAGCACCAATTCCTTTCCCTGGTCGTCAACCAACATACCGATTCAGTTATTGATCCGCCCCGGGCAGATCAACGGAGCGTACAAGGGAAAAATCACCGCCATTTACATGAAACGCGGCTCTGCAAACAGTTCGGGCACGACGCTGCCTTCCTTGAACATCCGTATGTCACAACCCGCGACCTACGATTTCAACGCGTCATTTCTCACCTACACCACCGGACCAACTGTCTACAGCGGTCTGGCTACCATCCCAGCGGGAGCGGTCAATCAGTGGTTCCGCATCACACTTCCTGCGCCCGTGCTCTACGATCCCGCGCTCCCGCTGCTCGTCCGCATCTGCAACACGTCGATCACCGGTGGTTTTTCCGCACGCACGTATCTGAATTCCTCCGGACCCTATCACAGGATCTACAACACGAATCCGCTCGGAAGCGGCTGTTCCTCGCCCAACGGCTATGGCATCGACCGCTATCTGTATCCATTCGGAGTGGACGAGATGCCCGCCTGTGAGGTGCCCGCCGGAATGCTCACGGTGGATCTCACGGATGGCGTGGGTTCCCCCGTCGCGTTTGCACACATTCCGGGAACAGTGTACGCGAGCGTGTATCTCGGGTATCCGACAGGCGCATCAAATGTGTCTGTGAAGGCGGATTTCTTCCGCATCGGCAACTCGACCGCCTTCCCGGATTATTCCACCACGGTCAACACAGCGAAACTCGACAATGTGGATCTTCACGCGCTTCTTCCGCTGTCGATCCCTCCCACGCTGATGGCGGGATATTACCGCGTCAAATTCACGGTGAACTCGATCAACACCTGTGCGGAGTATGGCGACACCGAACTTCCCGAGAAGGCGTTTATGCTCCTGAATGCGGGATCCGAACCCTGTTACGTCTGGCCTGGCGAAACGAATCATGACGGCGTGGTGAATTACGGAGACCGTCGCGCGCTCAACATGTATATAAGCAACGCCAATCTCAATCCCATCTGGCTGAACGGTCCGAGCCGCTACCGCGCGGATGCCGCGGCGAATCCCCTGACGTATTATACATGGGAGGCGCAACCCGCGGTGCCGTGGCAGACGCCTGATGGTTGCCATATGGACTGTGACGGCAATGGTGTGGTGAACAATTTTGATTATATCGCGATGAAGCTGAATTGGATGCGTCGCTATGGCTCTTTGAAAAACGCAGCCACGGCCTTCCTTCCCGGCAGCTTCGATATGGATCAGAACTATCCGAATCCCTTCAATCCTTCCACCACCATACGGTATTCACTTCCCGAGAAGGGATTTGTGACATTGCAGGTGCACGATATGCTGGGCCGTGAAGTTGCGCGGCTTGTGGATGGCGATGTCGATCGTGGTGTTCACACCGCGGTGTTTAACGGCAGCGGGTTGAAGAGTGGCAGCTACCTGGCAAGCATCATGATTGTCGGCAGCGAAAGCGGCACCACATTCTCACGCACCATCAAGTTGCAACTCGATAAGTAAACACGATTCGTCCTGAGTCAAAGAGCGCACAACAGTGCGCTCTTTTTTTTTCACCACCCTCGCACCACCTCACGGCACTCACACAATAGTAGACGTAGCAACTGTATCCCGTCTCCTCACGCGAACAGAGTAAACCAATCTACGCAAGGAGTGTGAGGATACAGGATGAAGGAGTCAGGAGACAGGCCGTGATTCGATACACTCCTGTCTCCTGTATCCAGTCTCCTCACGCGGATAGTGTCGACCCATCTACCCTCTACCCATCTACCCTCTACCAATCTCCCCGCTACGTTCCACTCTCCGCATGTTCCGCGAGAAAGTCCTTCATCCGCTGGCGACGTTTCCAATCAATGGACCACGAATCAGAACAGAGAAGCGCAGCTCGATACGCGGCTGCGGCACGCAGCGGCTGATCCATCGCTTCGTAGGTCAGCCCGAGTTCGTAATGATGCCGCAACATGCCCGGATCGCTGCGGATGGCAGACTTCAAATGACGCACCGAGAGTTCGAAACTCCCTTTCGGTAAACCGCCCAGAAACACATCCGCCAGTTTTCTTTCCACCCACCCCACGTCCGCCACTTCGCGATGCCAGGTTCCGTAGATGGTATGCGCAATGACGTTGGCCTGATCGATCGCGAGCGCACGGTCAAGGGCGTCCCGTATCTGATACGTCATTTTCACCTTCTGCTTTCCGCCCGCGAACATCGCGAGGCTGCCGAGCGCAGCCGCGTGTAATGCATGTGCATTCGCGTTACGCGGATCGCTCCGCACTGCCTCTTCTGCATACTCGATCGACCGGTGGAAGGCCGCCTCGGCCTTGTCTCCCTCGAGCGCGTCACCTTCGTTGATGTACGAATTGGAAAGCCGCCACAACACCTCTGCGCTGCGTGGGTACACGCGCCGGGCTTCCATCAGCGTCGCGCGTGTCTGCTTCCAGTTGCAGGAGCGAAATAACGAGTCCGCAAGCTGCTGATATGACTCGAGCGAACGGTCGGGACCCGCGGCGGACGCGTCGACACGCAGTGACACACTCAGCAAACCCAGGACGATGAATCCAAGGGCGGCTTTCTGAATATTGTGCTTACACCTGCTTTGTGCTGTGGAAGCCGCGTCCAGCAGCCCTCGTTCAGACGTGTCATTGCAACGGAGACCTTTCATGCGTGATACCATGCTCGTCGGGCGCCTAATGGCTGGTAGCGTGGGCAATGTGCAGCTCGACCGTGTTCCATCCCTCATTGTACGTATGCCTCATCCCATCCGCAAAACTGTGTACGAGATGCAGGCCGTAGCCCCGGCTGCCTGCTTCCTGCAGTGATGTTGGCTGTATGTATCCATCCGTTCCGGCCGCGTCGAATTGTACACCGTCGTCGCGTATCCGAAGCACGGTTGCGTGTGATGTAAAATCACAGGAGATCGATACCGTATGTGTATCTTCGTCGAGGTACCCGTGGTCGATAATGTTTGACATGAGTTCGTTGAGGCAGAAATCCAGCCGGCCTGTCGCATCCGCCGGAACACCGTAACGCCTGCATGTTTCATGTAGCCACAACGTGGCCTCGCGCAACACCGCATGGTCGCCGCGGCGACACAGCAGTGCGACTCCCGTGGTCACGTCCAGTGACACGTGTGTCTCAACCATTCCGCGATGAGTAATTTCGTCCGCGCATCAATTATTGAAACTGCGCAGCGAGGTCCGTCCCTTCATCAAGAACGGGCACAAGTGTGTCGATCGAGCTGCTCGACAGCACCTTTCGTACGAGCGGCTGTGGATTGAGCAGCACAAGCTTCCCCCTTCGGCGCTGCACACCCTGGGCTGCGCGGACAAGAAGACCGAGTCCGATCGAGGCCAGGTACTCGACACCGCCGAGGTCCAGCACTATCCGCGCTTCATCCGTGGTGCTCGTATACGCGGTCAACCGCGTCTCAATCTGACCCGATCCTTCGATATCCAGCCGCCCGGTTAAAGTGATGTGAGTGAACGCCGGGGTTTCTTCGACACGAATTTCCATGAGTAGTCCAATGATGCTTGAAGGCAATCGAATGTATCCGTCGAGAGTTTCCGCGTTAAGCGGACTCCGACGTTGTGATGATCAACATTGAAAAAATAACCGCGCACCCGCGAGGCGGCAATACACTTCGGCGCACCCTTGTCGATTTCACGATTTTCTAACACACTCTCGCTGCGTCTGGAGTGGCCCGGCATCGAATCGCAGAGAGCCCGCGAAGCGGGCGGGACTTTCACCCTCACCCCGGCCCTCTCCCGTTCCGGGAGAGGGCGACTGATCTATTCTGGGCAGTGTTTTACTCGTGTTCCGTGGTGGTGTCGGGCGACCGCCGGTCGCCCCTGTCGGATGTCATTCATGACTCACGCACACGCCGCATGGATCGCGGAGAGAATCGGGCCGCTGTGTCGTTTTATCGTCTGATCGTCTAATCGTCTGATCGTCTAATCGTCTGATCGTCTATTCGTCTGATCGTCTATTCGTCTGATCGTCTGATCATCTGATCATCTGATCGTCGAAAGTGTCCGGGGAGCCCGCGAAGCGGGCGACATTCACCAACCCACGCCGTGAGGCGTGGGGAACCGCCCGGCATCGAATCGCAGAGAGCCCGCGAAGCGGGCGGCATTCACCAACCCACGCCGTGAGGCGTGGGGAACGGCCCGGCATCGAAGCGCAGAGAGCCCGCGAAGCGGGCGGCATTCACCAACCCACACCGTGAGGCGTGGGGAACGGCCCGGCATCGAATCACAGAGAGCCCGCGAAGCGGGCGGCATTCACCAACCCACGCCATGAGGCGTGGGGAACCGCCCAGCATCGAATCGCAGAGAGCCCGCGAAGCGGGCGGCATTCACCAACCCACACCGTCAGGTGTGGGGAACGGCCCGGCACCGAATCGCAGAGAGCCCGCGAAGCGGGCGGCATTCCGGGACACTGCGTCACATGAACAAATCTTCCGTTGGGGAGTCAACTCCGTGAACTCGACCTTTGAATGTCGCCCCTCCGGGGCTCTTGGGTTCTCCTCACGCGTCGCATTCCCACGCCTCACGGCGTGGGTTGGTGAATGTCGCCCCTCCGGGGCTCAGTGGAATGCAGAAAGTAGCAAAGTGGGAAGGTAGATCAAGTTCCCCGGTGTCTCCTCACGCGAACAGAGTACATCAATCTACACGAGGAGTGTGCGGATGCAGGATGAAGGAGTCAGGAGACAGACCGCGACTCGATCACCTCCTGTCTCCTGTATCCTGTCTCCTCACGCGGATAGAGTAGACCAATCTACACAAGGAGTGTGAGGATACAGGATGAAGGACTCAGGAGACAGACCGTGAATCGATACACTCCTGTCTCCTGTATCCCGCCTCCTCACGCGGATTGAGTAGACCAATCTACACAAGGAGTGAAAGGACACAGGATGAAGGAGTCAGGAGTCAGACCGCGATTCGATACACTCCTGTCTCCTGTATCCTGTCTCCTCACGCGGATTTAGTAGACCAATCTACCAATCTACCCATCTACCAACTACCATCTACCTCCTCCTACCTCACCAACTTCCGCACGACAATTCCCTCCGCGGTCACGGCACGGAGAAAGAGAATCCGTCGTGTATCACCCGGCGGAAAATTCAACGCCAGCCGACGCGTTCCGGGGGTGCAGTACTCATCGAACAGAAGCATCACGGACGTGCCAAACACGTCAAACACTTCCAGACGCACCGGCCCCGCGTGCTCGAGCCGCAGCACCACGGTCATATTATCACCACCCGGTTGCGGCAACACGGTGAGTGTGGGTGCGGCCGGCGCAACATGTGTTTCCGTCGCGATGGACGTCGCTCCGACTTTCTGTATCGTGAGAGGGATACGCACAAGATCACGCCGGAATCCCCAACCGCCGGGCGTGTGATTGTCCATGTTCTGCATGAAGTATATATACGCGGTGGAATCGGCGCTCGTAAAACTCACGTCCGGCGCGTCGTGATCGATCAGTGAGGGATATGCCTCCTGGGTAATATTCCGTGCCGCCTGATCGGGCGTCTGTGTGTTGCAGGGCGACCATCCAAGCACGGTTTTCCGGATCAATTGCGGGGGCGACCACTGGAGAAGGTCACTCGAACGCGAGAGGAATACACCACAGGTTTCCACGCCGGACACGGGAAACACCCCCGCGCCCACCAGCACGAACTGCTGCAGATATGAGTTCCATGTCAGACTACCCCGGAGGTCGCGTAAGGTCTGCGGACTCACAAACGCCGGAAGGTAGGCGCTGGAATCCGCAGGCGGTTGTGTATAGGGATTGACAAGCGGAATCGAGAATGCCGCGCCGTCCCACAACCGCCATGATGCGGGACGAGTGATGTCGTCGGTCCGCATGATACACGTGCCGCGTCTGCTCTGATCGGTGTTGGACAGAAGCCCGAACATCATGCAGTAATAATAGCCGTCATGCCGTACGATATTGCTCGGTTCCATGTATCCGTGCGGCGGCGGAGCGCCCCGTCGCGACGCGTCGGGATTCCATTTGAAGGGCAGCATCGCAACCAGATGTCCCGGACTCGCGGGCTGCGTGAAGGTCCTCCCCGCGTCGGTGGATACGGCGTAACTGATGAAGTTGTACCAGCAGGGATTCGACGGATCGGTCACACCCGGCCGGCATCGTGCCGAATATGGATCGTGATATTCGTTGTGCACCAGCGCGTGAATCGTAACACCATCCTCGCTGTACACCGAGGTGATCCACTCCTGATGATCAAACGCCGTGACGTCCCACTTGTCACCGGAAACAAACACGGGTGTGCAGTTCCTGCGCAACGAGCGGAAGTCCGGACCGAACATGGCGTAGTTGCTCGGCGCGTTGCCCGATATCAGCAGCAGTCCGTCGGGGGTGCGTATCGGATGCGCGTACACATCCGGCAGATCGAGCTGCGTGCAGTGATCGGTCGTATAGGTAAACACCTTTTCCTCGGCGCCCGTCTGAAGCAGTATCGGCCCCGTCCAGCTCTGCGCCGACACACGCTGTACCGCGACACACAGCACAAGCGCCACACAAAAACGGAGTACATGTCTGTTCATATCAAAACACTCCTCAAAGTGAACATCACGCCCCTGGGGGCAGCACGATCATTATCCGGGAATATCGGGATTCTCGAAGTCAGAATCTTCTAGTGGTGAAGATCGACCTGCAGCAGATTCGCCTGTAAGATGTAATCCAGCGCGAAAGCATGTATCGACCGGATGAAAAATGGAGTGACTTGACCTGTGATCTGTTCTTGCTCATATTTCTAGTGCGTTGGATGGCCGCCTGCGCCTGGGGAAATCGTTTGAAAACAACCGCACATGGAGTCGCTATGCTGGAGTATAAAGGATACAGGGGAAAAGTCGAGTACCTAGACGACGCTCATATCTACCACGGAGTGATCCTCGGCATAAGCGACGTAGTAACTTTCCAGTGCACAAATGCAGAAGAGATGGAAGTTGCTTTTCATGAATCGATTGATGATTACCTCGCATTTTGCGAAGAACAAGGCGAAGATCCGAATCTCGTAAGAATCGTACCCGTGCCCACTAATAATCCGTGACCAATGCTGCAGCGATCCTCACTCGCTATTGACAGCCGGCTATCATAGCGGGACAACGACGTTGACATACGGGCCCCCTTTACCTCTTTATCCCTTTACCTCTTTACCTCTTCACCCCTTTACCCCTTTACCCTTTTACCCCTTCACCCCTTTACCCCTTCCCCTTTACCCCTTCCCCTTTACCCCTTCACCCCTTTACCCCTTCACCCCTTCACCCCTTCACCCCTTTACCCCTTCACCCCTTTACCCCTTCACCCCTTTACCCCTTTACGCCCTCATCACGCAGCGTCCCAAATGTCGATACGCTGCGGTAGAAATGGTAGTGCGTTGCGTCCACAATGTCGTCTTGCTCCGTCGTGGATGTTGTGACGCTCCGTCCACAATGCTCTGGCGCTGCATCGGAGATATCGTCTTACCGCGTCAAGAGATCGGCTGACCCGCGCATAATATCGGCTCACGCAGGCATAAGATCGTCTTTCTGTTTCGGGAGATACTTTTCATCCGTCCAAATCTATATGACGCACTGACAATGATATATGCGCGTTGTCCCTGGTATGGTATCTCGCTATACCGAAAATGCCAGGGTGAAGTGTCCTCAATGTCCCGAGCGCGCCCCAGGATGTACCGTGTCGGGTGCAATACGTACCGTGCTGAGCCCCTGATGTCGATACGTGACACCTGTGGAGTACATTGGGAAAATGCTGGCGTCGCGACGTGCGCACGCAGGTGTACAGTGGTGAACTCCAGATATCACGAGGCGACACCGTAGGTGTACCGTCTCGACGTGTAGATGTGCGGTCTCGAAGTGTAGATGTGCCGTCTCGAAATGCAGGAGTGCCGTGTCGCGTTCCAGACGTGAGGACTCGGACTCGAAACGTCACGACGCGAACTCGAGACAGCACGTCTCGCGGTCGAGACGTCGCGACTCGAAGTGTAGACGTCGCGACTCGAAGTGTAGACGTCACGACGTGAAGTGTAGACGTCCCCTCTCGAGCTGACGGCGTGGCGACTCGCGTTCCAGATGTGGCGACGTTGTGGCGTGGGTGTCCCGACTTAGCTGTCAGATGTTCTCGTCGGTTCAATAGCCATACAGCACACGAAGCGCTCTCGAATATGTTCCGGGTATCACGGATGAATGCGTTTCGCCTTCAAACATCATAGTTGTGACGTTGAGTCCTGCATACTGCCGGTACTGGAGTCTGTCCTTGAGCTTTGCCCAGCTCGTTACGAGCCACTCGCCTTCCTCGCTTCCTACAGTTACAAATATTCTGGCCGTGAGAGAATCATGAGCCGCACGGTATTCCGCTTCCTGCTTGAACACATAGTCATCATCCCACCAAAGCGCCGCACTCCCGATCAAGTACTTCTGAAACAATTCCGGACGTGTGAAAAGCAGCCAGGCTGTAAAGAGACCTCCTGCTGAATGTCCAAAGATGCCTCTGCTTGTGGTGTCGATCCGATATTCCCGTTCAACAAAAGGGATAAGTTCATCCTGAATAAATGCGAGAAATTTCGGAGCTCCACCGGAAGCGGGAAACAGATCGGCATAATCCTGACCAAATCTTTCGGCGAGCACGTGTTGTGAGAGATGTGTCGGGATGTAATCTCTAGCTCTGTTGTACACGTGCGCCTTCTCATCCCCTTCCCATGATATGCCTATCAGAACCAGTGGCGGAATGTCATTGAACAATCGAAGGAGACGATACGTCTCGACCAGAATGCCAAACTGGTTCCACCCATCAAGAAAATACAGAGCAGGGTATGTATCGGAGGACGACGAATAATTATCGGGCAGGCCAATGAATATCTTGTACTCCATGCCATCGACGGCCTTCGAATGGATTGTTCGGACCTCGGTGCCGCGAAGTTCCACTTGAGGATGCTTCCAACTCTGCGCCCTCACTGTGTGCGCGGTCGGTAGTGCATACACGAGAATGATGATGAGTGTCGGCATTATGTGACGATGCATTGCCTCATCCCCCATGTGCAGGAATATTTAGTGGTATGGCTCTACACCGTTCCTGGGTCAGCAGCGCCGGCAGTACGATGAATCTCGGAAACATGTTCCCTCCTGGTGATTCACGGAAGCGCAACAACACAAACCTACGGGCGATGTTTGCCATACACAAGGAGATGTACGAGAATGCGAACACCTTCTGATGCCCTCTGCGAGATTCTCAGCGGACCACCGTCACCGGCCTGCTGTGCACTTCACCGCCAGAACTGACCACGATATGATACAATCCGCTGCGCAGTTCGCGGGTCCACGGGATGTCGACCCCATATACGCCGGCTTGGAGGTCCGTTTCTGCGAGCGTGTAGAGGATGCGGCCAAGTGCATCGGCACAACGCACGGTGTGGCGCCCTGCCTGGCCGATGTGCAGTTCGACACGCAGCGTCGTGCCCGCGGTCAGGGGATTCGGGTGTATGCTCAGAATTTCGAATGATCGTACGTGCTGTTGAAGCCGCGGCACGCCGACCAACCCCTTCGGATTAATGAGGAAGGTGTCGCGGGAGGAGACGGGGATCAGCGGAGTGATGTCGATGGTGAAACCTGCGGGGATCGGACCGGCCGTCGTATCACGATAGTACCAACCCGCATACTGAATGTCGAACGATGCCGCGCCGGAAAAGAGCGGCTGCGTTGTATACTTTGTGTGCGGCGTTTCCTCATACGTCGAAGCGAAAACAAACAGGTATTCGCGATCGCTCTCGGCAATCGGATCCCAGGTGTTGTTCTGCCGCGGACTGCCCTTCTGTTCAACAAAACCGATGTTCACCTGGCGTGGGTGTGTGCTGTCGCTCATATCCCAGGCGGTAAAGGGTACAGGGTGGTAGCCCGCATACCCGTAATTCGGCGAGCCGCCACGAAGATACATGTACGCGCGCTGCGAACGCGACGTATCGAAAACGATACGCATCGGCAGTTGATCCCACCATCGCACCGTTGTACCCCAGCCCCACCGCAAGCCCGTTTCCATTTGCACAGTGCTGTTGAGCCACAGATTTGCAGGTGTGTACAGTGTCACGACGTCTATATACGACTGGTCATTCTGATCCCATCGGATCGGAAACCCGCGCGTGCTTCCTGCTGTGAGCTTCCAACCGTGTGTTGCAGGAAACGTGTGTGCCTGCCAGTCAGGCAACGCTTCGTGAGTGATGAGTGTATCTCCTGTGTCGAGATCGGTGATGCTCACCGTCGCCTGCGCGAACATGGTGTCCTTGCGTTGCACGGTGACGAGATACGTGTGTTTGCGTAATAGTCCCCTGTCGGTAACACGCCATCCCAGTGTCCCGAAGGCGTGTCCCGACACGTGTACGGCAAGCGAATCCACGGGCGCTTCGGTATAATCCTCTATTGCGACACGGAAGGTATCGCACCAGCACTGGTTCGATGTGTCCGACATGCCGAACGTTACATCAAACATATCACCCCCTCGTGTTTTCTCCGGCACATCCAGACTCAGATAACTCGACGCAATGTCCTTCAGATACGGGATTGTGTACAATTCTCCCGCACCGATCGTATCCTTCACCCTCAGCGGCGGGTACCGCAGATCAAGATCCTGATTGTATACAATGCGGAGTGGGCCCACGGCCGAAGTCCCCGCGTTCTCGAGGCTGACACCGAAGCGGACGTTTTCGCCCGGATTGACATGTCCGTCGAAATTCCTGTGATCCGACTGCACTGTCATTCCCGCCACACGCAGCGGTCCGGTGAGCGGCAAGCAGCTTGTCACCGGCCAGTCGGTGCTCTCGGTCCCGGCATACTGCGCGCGCACGAGACAGTCAACTCCGTACGCTTCGCGTGGAAGATCCATGCTGCCTGCAAATCTGCCGTCCCCGGCATTCCCGTCGCCGTGTGCCCCGTCGTCATGCAGGGTGAACTGTGCGTTGATGTTGCCGTCCTTTCGTGTGAGCAGCACCGTGGCGCTGTCGGCCCGCGGAATATGGCCCGATACGGCGACACGCGCGGTGGCCGGAGTAGGATATTCGACCGTCGCATTCAGTTCAGGGATGAGAATGCCGTAGCGCGCGATCCGGTGCTGCGCGCGCAGGATGTCGGCATTGTGCCGCAGCCAGGTGATCTCGTGCCGGCCATGCCAGCCATGTGTGAAGAGATTCGCGAACACAACCTCCTGCACGGCACCGGGCGCCATGTCGAACGGTCCGGAACTCATGAGACTGCGGTAATCGCCCGGCCCATACGCGCGCCCTCCATACCACCCGCGCTCCGTGACGGGATCGCCGGCGAACGTGAAGGAGGTTACGCGTCCGGTCCAGGCGTCAACCTGCGGAAGTCCAGTTGCGACCAGACCGCGCAGATTGTTATACATCTGCTGCGCACCGGCCGGGTGCCCAAGCATGGGATCGCGGTAGACGCCATCGGCGTTGTAGTAGAAGGTGAATCCGGTGAGCGGCAGATTCCGGAATCCCTCACGGAAGCTAAAATCCCACACGGCGCGTGATCCGGCCTGCGGAACGACGGGGCCTTGCACCATCACGGTGCCAAATGCGGGTGCGTGTCCATAGATCGCATCACTCAAATACCCGTTATAGCTGTACATCATGTCTCGCACTGTGTCGCACCCGATCAGGTCGTCGCTGGCGTCGCCGATGTCGGTGTCGGCCCAGCGACCGAGGTACATACCCGTGATGAGCTTTGAGGATTTGTTTACGATTCGGTGTCGGACGAAGATGGTCTGCGGAAGAATCTCCGTGGAATCGGAGGTCCACAGCAGTGTCTGTACTTCGATACCGAGCGGTTTCGATCCGTAGACGCTGTATGTGCGTACGGAATCCATGTCGTTCGACACGGTCCAGGCGAGGTGTTCGCCGACAAAAAACGGTGAATCGGATGCAGCAGTGTCGGCGAGCCAGGCGTCGAA
Organism: Ignavibacteriota bacterium; assembly: GCA_016218045.1. NCBI lineage: Bacteria > Pseudomonadati > Ignavibacteriota > Ignavibacteriota bacterium. The sequence continues at coordinate 23,118 of JACRFB010000046.1, read as the reverse complement.
ATTCGGATCGTACACGCCGTTGGCATTCCTGTCCACCCAGGGTGCCCCGAGAAGCGCCGGCCAGACCATGAAGTCTGTGCGAAGCCGCGACTGCTCATCCTGCGGGAGCCGGTGGAAGACGCTGCTGTTCATTCGCCGCGCCCGGTAGATGCGATGGGTGGGATCCGTCGGATCCGCGGGACGGCCGTTGGCGAGTATGGGTCCCGCCTGAAAACCGATCCTGAAGGGCGAACCGCTGACCCGTGTTTCACCCTCCACCTTTCCGCCGATGATGACGGTTTCCCAGAACATCAGGCGTTTCCCCGATCCCCGCGGCCACCCGAAGCCGTTGTACGGGGTGACCGGGTTGGACGCGAACGCGCCATTGTTGGATACCCAGTACGTCACTGTGTTCGATGTGAGCGTGTCGTACACATCGTTGGTGGTGGTGCGTGCCGGGACCGATTGGGCCGGTTCGTGCGATTGCGCCAGACCGAGTGTGGAAACGACGCAGAGAAATATCACGATACGTTTCATGCCTTCACCTCAGGTTTGAACGGCCTTCCACCTCTTCGCGCCGGACGATGGATTCCGACGCGGCAACTCGGCTCCAGGACTGCAGTGTAGACGAACTTCCTTGAATCTCGTCTCCATCGCTCGATCAACACGTCTGCCTCAGCAACGTATCAAAGACATCCCGCGAAAGCAACTCCCGCCGATCTCTACAGCCGGATCCCGACGCCGAGATAGAGATGGATCGTACTTTTCTCCCGCGAGGAGAAAGCATGGCTTCCTGCTTCGGCGTAATGATTACGAGAGCTCAGCTCCGCGCGGAGAACCAGTTGCGGCCCGGCGACGTAGAGAAAACCTGTACCTAAACTGACAACGCTCCCGAACAGATCCGCCCCAAGTTCCTCGCCTATGACCGTGACAAGCGGTGCGGAGTAGTGCGTCGATAAACCGACTCCGCCACGCACATACACCGCGAGGGTAGAGTCGATGACGGGCGCCGCGAGCATCAGATGCGGGATAAAAAGAAACGCGAGTTCGGTCGTTTCGAATTCTCTATACTGAGGCGTGGGCGTAGGGACTCGGGAGATCGGCGTTGTCTTATTGTAGAGGACCCCGCACTCCACCTCAAAGGCGACATTCCTGCTCACCCAGATCATCGGAATGACGGATGCCGACACCTCCACAATTTTATCAGTCGAGGAGCCCGTCCCGTCCACAGAATGGTAGTAGCCCGACACCTCACCTGTGCCGGCTGTGCCCTGTGCCATCAAACACACGGTTCCAGCCTCGAACTGCGCAAAAACCGTGGAGGGGCAGAGCGACCACACAAGTGCTCCGCTCGCGAGCACGAAAACAAACATCCGTCTCCATGCACCCACCCTTGTACGTCTGTCAACCATGAGACACCTCTGAGATTGCAATAGTGAATTCAGCGGAGATGCTCCTATTTACGAGCGTGGCACGATGTAGCCACAAGGCAGCACCCGAATTCGCAGGCGACAATCAGCAACGTATCACACACCTCGAACGAAAACAATTGCGGTCAATCAAAGAAGCGCGATGAGCTCAGCAATTGCCGATAATGCGAGGACAGCAAGAACGACGACACCAACACCCACAGCACTTGCGACCACAACGCCGGCGACAAAACCTGGATTTACCTCCTGGGTGCGGACGAGATCAATCGCCTGCATGGGAATCAGCAAAGTGTCGCCCCGACGAAACACCTGCGACTCGTCGTGCAAGACGATGTGTATGGCCTCGGACATGTCCAGACCCATCGCGCCTGCCTCGCTTGCCGTGAGAGGTAGCCGACCTCCGTCAGCGTCACGTGAGTTCTGATACACAACCTTACCCGCCAGCGTGTCACCGCGCGTACCGATATTTCGAAAAACCTCATTCCTAAGAAGTACGTAGTTCCTTCCTGCAAAAACTCCCGAACCTGGCAGATGTTGTACCTCTCGTGTCGGTGAGCAGGCGACGATAAGGGACCCGACAGAAAGAAGCAGTCCGATAGAGTAAACGGTGTTCTTGAACCGATTGGAATTCATGACTGATACCCAGATAGACGATTTTGCGACATCTCTTTACCCTTGAGGTTCTTCCCGTGCGTTTTCGTCCGACCCGTTCGGGGGCGATGATGCGTAAACGGCGCACGCCGGAGTGCAGGTCTTACGTCGAGACGCCGTGTTGATGATCTTTCGTGGCCGTATTATCATTCGCAGCGTACATTCGTCACGCAAAAACGGTTTTCAGAGGTTTCACAAGCATGCATAGCACGACAATTATGTTATAAAAGATTTTCAATATGTTTGCCGTTGATGTATTTGGTTCCGTCTATCAGGCCTTACTCATTCATGAATTTTGAGCGGGACGACGATATCAAGGATAGTACCTTTGATAGAGGAGTGCTCCCTCCAAACCCGAAGAATTCCTTTGGGTCCAGTATCTGGCCTCCAACAATTTCGAAAACCCCTGCCGTTTCTATTTTGAACCTTCCTGTTCGTTTAGTTATACCACTCAATCTTGTGTTAAATGATTTTTCATCATTCGGGAAGTCATGAATGAATACCAAATAGCTTTTCATAGGTTCTACAATTGATGGTGGAAACATATGCCACCAACGGTCTTGAAGTGGTCGCCTATCTGAGTAGAACCAAGAAAAACCAATACATCTTTCATTCGATCCGGGTTCCCCGCATTCATCGTATTGCACATCGCCCTTTAGCACACTGTCAATGATCCCAAAGGCGCAATACTCAATTCCTGTATCCGGACCAATGATCCTTTCTTGGGTATATATCGATTGAACAGATGCAGTGTACACTCTACTGCAATTCAGCATGAGCAAATCTATAAATGTTAATGTAAATCGTCGTGCATACTCCTCTATGACTGCCATACCGAGCTGCAATATTCCGATTTTATAAAGTGGATTTGCCGCTGCTTCAAATCTGTGCTTTTCTAAAGCTAACGGATTGTAAGAGTGCAGTCTATAATAGTATTTCATAGCCATCTTCACAGTGTCGTCCGATGTATGTCTTAGAAACGACTCTACAGCATCAATATTCATCGTCCTGCATACACTATCGGATGCGATCCAAGACATCATTACGTCATATGGCATATTTGACGTGATAGGCGGTAAAGCTCCGAGGTTGCCGACGTCGAGCATTGAGCAATCCTGTTGATTTCTTGAATACCGACTTGTCTGTGCATACGTCACAATGGAGGGAAAAGCAAGAGTAGTTATAAGAATCACTAGCATTACCTTCACGTTATTCACCTTAGTAACTGACGAGAATCCAACATCTCAGAAAATCAACGCTCAACAGTATTAACGGATCACCGTGAACACGGCAACACGATGGTCCATGCCAGATGATATTATTATGCTATAGACTCCAGAGTGATACTTCGTAACATCTATGACTCGCGTCCCTGTAAATGCATCATTTTCATAGGTTCGCGTTTCCATAATTCGCCCATCAACACCCACTACTCGAACGGCAATAGTCCGTTCCTTTGCCCAAGTGAGATCCAGAGTAAGTTGGTTTGAGCACGGATTCGGATAAAGGATCTGGTGGGAATCAAAAGATCCATTTTCTGGTTCAGATGCAAAGGTCTGCACTGCGTCAGTTGTGTAAACGCCGCACTCGGTACCAATCAGCAGTTTCCTCGACTTCTTGTGCCATGTTATATATGATATGTTTGGAGATACCACGCCATCCGTATTGATTTCGCTCCATGAGCGTCCACCATCAATAGTCCTATAGACGCCGCCCTTTTCCAAATACATCCACTTCTCCGATTCTGGCCGTTCCGCAACAGTAGAAAGATAGATCGCTCCTACTGCCGTATCAACCGCGATACTCGTCACTCTGCCAAGACAATGCGGGAGTGAGCGGTCCTGCCATGTGATACCATTGTCAGACGAAACGAAGAGGCCGTTATCGGTCAGGAGAAGCGATATTCTAACCGTATCTGCGGTCTGAACGATGAAGGATATTGGAAGTCCGTGAACACCATTTGTGGGAACCTGCTTCCATGTGCGGCAATCATCATCTGTGCGGTATAGTACTGTAGGCCCAATAGCCCAAGCACGACCCAGTATATACAGTCTTTCCTTGACGCCCGGGTCAAATGATATTCCAGCAACATACAAATTAAGCTCTCGCGAAAGATTCGGAGGATAAAATACTTGGTCCTGTGTCGACTTCACTATATCGCTGTCGTGTATCCTCCATAATGAACGATCACCTCCGTAACACATACCAGCATCTAATGGATGATAGCTTAGACGGCAGCCAGGTATTGAAAATGTAGTCTTTTCCGTACGAACGTCGTGCTCCAGGATTGTAACAGTTTGATAAAGAATATTAGCGATGTAAGAGACCTCGCCATTCGGACGAGCCGGTGTGTATCTCACTGCGCCGTATGCATTGAGAAGTCTATCAATCCTCCTCTTCCACGTCCCATTCGGATCAGCGGATGATCTGATGCTGTAATCCGTAGCGATAAACACTTCTTCACCTCGTAGATCAGATACCGCATCGCGGACTCGTAGCGTATTAACATCCAATACTTGTGCACTAGAATCGACTATATTATACAAGTAAAGACTATCACCGATCTGACATAGGAGGAGGCTGTCTGGTGTATACCATTCTGCATGTACCCCATATCGAGGGTAGGAGTCATGTGACGTTGTGCTTAACAGAGTAAAGGCGTATTGCCGCGTTCCCGAATATCTACACATAATACCAGCCGCCGAGTTCACTGCATATATAGCATTGTTTTTATGCGACATAACATATTGCCGGTTAAATGACCCAAAATGCGGCAATGCATCCGCAGTTTTAATAACGTGCCACGTTAAACCATAATCAGTAGATTCGTACGGACCTACAACATAATATTCATCATGTACTAGGGCAGTATTAATTACTATTACGGACGAGGACTGATATAAAGTCGTCCATGATAAACCTGAATTTGTGGATCTTCTAATAGTTGCAGGCCGGCCGCCCTCTGCGATAATGATCGTATCCCTAGTTGCTTCAGTAAAAATAATTGCCGAATATTCCGAAAAGGGCTCTGGAACTGCATCAGCCAATACCCAGCACGTTTGCATATCTTTTAATACGTATATCCTTCCGTAGCACAGGTATATTTCACCGTTTTTACCGGGGTTTTCCTCAAATTTAGCAGTATTTACCGAACTCGGACTCGGCAGCCCGGTCATCAATCTCCGTACGTTCCAACTAATAAGCGACAACGCGTATATATATTTATTATCGTTGATAATGAGCAAGGTGTCATTGTTGTATAACACTACGCTTGCAATATTGCCAACATTTGCATTATATCGGTAATAAATGTTGTGCCCGGTAATGACATTATGAGAGCATACAGTGCCATTTGTTATAAAATATATAACACTATCACATTTTTTGATTATTTTGCCATTGGCGGAGGGTACATCGGCGTTTATCCATTGCGAGTAGACTGCGTTAGGCACACCTAATCCTATTATCACCAGTATAAAAATATATCGCATATTTATCTCCACATTACGAACAATCTAAAGCAACGTCCGTGACCGGACCCCACTCTTGGGCCCAGTCGTAGTGTTCATCACACCGGCATGATTCCACTTTGGAAAAAGTCTTTGACTGCACTGGACTCCCTGCCACGTCCTCGAACAAGCCGATCGATTCCGTTGTGGGTGACCAGTATCCCAGATTGCAGTGTGGACACACTTCATTAAACTCTCGTCTCCATCGCTCGATCAACACGTCTGCCTCAGCAACGTATCAAAGCCTTCCCGCGAAAGCAACTCCCGCCGATCTCTACAGCCGGATCCCGACGCCGAGATAGATATGGATCGTACTTTTCTCCCGCGAGGAGAAAGCATGGCTTCCGGCTTCGGCGTAATGATTACGAGAGCTCAGCTCCGCGCGGAGAACCAGTTGAGGACAATCACAGCAGCGCGATGAGCGCAGCAAATGCCGATAATGCGAGGACAGCAAGAACGACGGCTCCAAAACCCACAGCACTTCCGACCACAACGCCCGCGACAAAACCTGGATTTACCTCCTGGGTGCGGACGAGATCAATCGCCTGCATGGGAATCAGCAATGTGTCGCCCCGACGAAACACCTGCGACTCGTCGTGCAAGACGATGTGTATGGCCTCGGACATGTCCAGACCCATCGCGCCTGCCTCGCTTGCCGTCAGAGGCAGCCGACCTCCGTCGGCGCCACGTGAGTTCTGATACACAACCTTACCCGCCAGCGTGTCGCCGCGCGTACCGATAAGGTCTTGCGTCAACGCAGCTTGAGCATCAATGCCGTTTCCGACAACGCACGGTCAACGATGCACTGGACAAAATACCTGCCAGAAGGCAGCGTGGCAGTATCGTAGACGATGTGATGCTCACCCGCCGTACGGATGCCAAGATCCCGCGTCGTGACTTCCCGCCCCTGATCATCGAGGATGCTGAGACGGACTGCTCCCGGTTGCGAGAGCCGGAAAGCGAATTCCGCTCTGCCCAGCACAGGCTGCGGAGTGATGGTCAACGATATCCCGCTATCACGACGGCGCAGCAGCGGGCTGCAGGTACCGTCGATGAGTATTGGCAGGTTTGCCGTCGCAAGATTCACCCGGCAGGACGTTTCAAGAAATACGCGGCTGATCCGTACAGAGTCACGTCTGCTCGCATGCGCATCGCGCACGTCGAAGAGCAGCTCCGCGAGGCGCGAACGCGCCTCTGCCGCACGGCCGCTGCAGTCCACGGTGAGTCGGTCCGGTGCGTGCGAGATCTCGAGACGGCCGTCGCCGGCGAGCATTCGTTCCCCGTCGATGCCCCGGAACAGCAGCGAAGCGGAGTCGTAGCCAAACTCAAAAGAGAGCGCATACGGCGTCCCGGCATCGATCGGTGGATCAATCACCACAGGCAGCCGCAACGTTCCACCCGTGTGTGGCGACAAAGTCGCCGGACCGACATAGTGCTCGCGCGCGCACGCGAGCAGCGTGAAGTCCACACCACTCGCGCTACGTCCGACGTAGCACAGCTGGGCAAGACGCGCCTCGAGGAAGCGCAGGTGCACGGTACGGTCGCGCGGCGTTTCACGCGCGATCCACGTGGGCACGACCAGTGGACCCGAGGAGTCAAGCGGTTGGATCTTCGGAATCGTCACGCGCAGCAGACCGCCGGCATCGGTGACCGGCAGATGTATACCATGGAACACGCCCTGCTGCGTGTCGAGCCCCGCGAAACGAACGGCAGAGGTGTCGTACTCGATCACCAGATCAGCATCAAGCGTCCTCGCGGGAGACAGGGGATGGGATACGAGGACGGGTGTCTCAAATACGCTTCCGGATGAAACGACCGGGACGACGGCGAGAGACGCAGCGACGGCCTGCAATGAGTCTGGGCGGACGTCGACGTGCAAGACGTCGATACAGCCTGTCGTGTCTCGTACTGTGATTCTATACGAGCCCGCACTACTCACCCGCAGCACGCGGCCGGTATCTCCCGTCGACCATGTATAGGACAGAAATCCATCACTGGCGACCAGGACGACCGTATCACCCTCGCACAGCGGACGGTTGCCATCAACGCGCAGGGACGATGTCCATCCGCGCACGACCAGCTCTGCTGATCCGCGGCATCCATTTGAATCCGTGACAGTGACGCTGTAGAGTCCGGAAGACGTGACTCTGATGGTGCTCGTCGTGTCTCCCGTGGACCAGGCGTATGCGACGTACGCGGCATCCGTTGTCAGAGTGACGGTATCGTTCGGACAGAGCACACTCCGACCACGTGCGTTCATCTTGACCGAAAGAGACGCGCCATTCGCGCAGCAGCTGAGAAAGGGCAGTTCCGGCACCTCGACGAGACGTACACCAAGAGGCACGCCGTGGTTCCCGTTTCCAGAACGATCCTCATAATTCCCGCAATACGGCCAGTAGCCGATGAGTCCAACCATGTCTGTCGAGGCGAGCATGCTGTCTTTCGCTGCGATAATCTGCTGCTGTGTTCGCTCAACGTTCCAGTACCGGCACTCATCCAAGTAGCCGGGGAGCGCTCCGCCGTCATAGCGGTAGCCTCCCCACGTGAGAGGAACATCCGCGTCGAACGACTGTGGCCAGCCCCACACACAATCGATCACCTCGACGCCATCGATGTATCCGCGCAGACTGGCCTTGTCGCCATTCACGACGATGGCGATATGCTGCCAGGCGTGGGGCTTCAGCTTGACAGCTGCTGATGAGATCGTGAGGACAGACTGGAATGCGATCCGCGCCTCAAATACAAGTACAAGCCGCTGGTCGGCTGATTCGTAACGAAGTTCCCAGTCGTCCCAAGGCGGATGCGTGTGGGCAGATCGTGAGGCGATGACACCCCCGCTGCTGTCCCGTACCCAGCACTCCAACGTGAACACTTCCAAACGCGTGCTCGTCGCTTCCGTGACCGTCAACCCAGCGTTCGCAGGAAGCTCCAAACCATGATCGATCGGCTGTGCAGGTAACGCACGAGATACAAGCAACAGCCCGGCGGCAAGCCAGAGCCGGCAGACGGGTTTCCTCGCATACTCCATAGGTGAATCACTCCGTGATGTCCGTCCTGCGCATTGCACACAAGGTACACATTCCCGTTGCCGGCTCAAACACAGGACTCCGTTGAGCGAAAACCCATCGTGTCATTTACCGTGCACCTACCGATCGAAGTCCCTGTCCATACACAGGGTTCATTCCATCTCGAATTTCACGTTTCACTCTCGATGGTGCAGGCACAGCTCAGAGACTTTTCGACCGATCCCCCGGGATGCCGTACATCTCCAGTACTTTCTGATTCACTTTCCCGGCGATGTTCTTGTCGATGACATACTGCGAGTTATCATCGAAGGTGATTCGAAGCCAGCGGCTGGAGGCGTCCACAAGCTCCACAAAGTGTATAAACGATTTCACGGCGGTGCCATTCACGTGTGTCACCGAAAGCCAAGTATTCGCATACCCCGCGTTCCGCTCATGGGCAAGGACTCTGCTGAGTACGACAATGTCGCGCACCTGTTCTGTCCGGTGCTTCCAATCGTGACGCTGGTGGTATGCGGGTGCGTCGTAGTTCTGCCACCCCTCGTACAGCGCGCGGTTGTGCTGGATGAACACAAGCCCTGCAACGATGATGTACGGCGGTGTGCGGGAAAAACTCCTCGCAGGGACCAACGGCACCGGCACGGGCAACGTTTCACGAAGCTTCACCTCGCGCCCATTGCGCAACACGGTAAGCTGCGCGAGATCACCTGCTTGAAACATGTTCAACAGATGCGACGACGACACGAGGGTTTTGGGACGCAGTTCCACCTTGCCGTTTGAATGTACCGCATGGCCGTCTATCGCGAGTATGATGTCGCCTCGCTGGAGCTGTGATGAATGATTTTCGAGGAAGGGGATGTCGGCTACGAGGATACCGAGATCTCCGTCGGGCGGGAGTCCGAGATATTCCCTCTGCATGGGATTTTCCAGATACTGCGCGCCGATAGGAAGATTCGGAAAACCATCAACACGGCCATCACGCATGTCCACAAGAAAATGCCGGATGAGCAAGGACGGGATGAGGTAGTTCGTGTTCTGAAGGCTCTGCGAACTCATCATGGCCATACCCACAACCTTCCCTTCCGATACGGCAGGGCCGCCGCTGTTGCCGGGATTCACCGGTGCATCCACTTGAACGGCCAGCAGTGATTCACCACTGTGTGAATAGGTTTGCACCTCGATGCGTGAGACAATACCCGACGAATAGCTGATCTCGTCACCGCCGCTCGGGAAACCGATGATCGTCACCTGCTGTTGCACGGCGGGCAGCTCTCCTATTTCGAGAGCCGCGGTGCCGCTGAAGAACGTGGTGTCGTCCACGGCCAACACGGCGAGATCCGCCTGATGAGACACATGTTCCAGACGCGCGGTCACACGTTTCGTTTCACCCGCCCGTTTCACTTGGATGAGTGTGGCAAAATTCACGACGTGGGCATTTGTGAGGATGCGCTTTCCGGCGATGATGAATCCCGTACCGGACGATTCCTCGGGCTGGTTCGGAATCCACGGCTGCCACACCGGCACCGGTGCCGACGTCACAAAGATTTTCACGACGGCGTTGTCGACGTCCTGTGCGGGCAACATGTGCGGCGCGCCGATGCAGAGTGCGAGCAGCAAACACAGCGTGTGTCGCATGGGGTACCTCCCGAGTATGTGTCACGTCAGGAAGTACAAACACCGCGCCAGTGTGCCGCCGCATAATAATACAAGACTTAATGCTCCGCTATTTCTCGCCCCGCGTGCGCCGTATTCACAGTTGCGTGAGAGCCCGGCACAGACCCACAATAAGACACACACCCAGGACCGGTCTTCCATACGGCACGGCTCACTAAACAGCAGTCCGCCAGCGTATGATGCCGATTTTGCGCCGCCCTTCGAATGTCAGGACGGCCCGCTTCCACAAACGGGAAGACCCGCCGGAAGCGTGCCGCCGGCGGGTCTTTCGTCGTGTAGTTCTATGCTCCATCAGTCCATCGGGATTCTCGACACGTTTTTCTCGAGCCACTGATCGAACGTCAACACAGTGGGATTCAATTCACGCACGAGTGCCAGATCGCGCGCGCTACAGTAGAGTTCTTCGAAATCCGCCTTGAACTGGAACATGTTTCCCATGTCGTCTGCACCGGGAAAGCCGAAACTGCGGAACATGTCGGGCGAAACGCTGTTGTAACGGACTTCCTTGCCGAGAGCGCGCGATAACGACGCCGCCATCTGCGCGCCTGTAAGATGCTCACCTGCCACGCCGACGGTTTTACCGACGAATTCCTGACCGTGCTCGAAAATACCATATGCAAATTTCCCGATATCGTCGGAGGCCACCGACGGCATCTTCTTGTCTCCCAGCGGGTACGTAATGCCGAGCGTGCCGTCCTGCCCCGGCTTCGGACCCATACCGAAATAAATCAGGTTCTCCCAGTAAAACGAGGTCAGGAGGAAAGTCGTCGGGATGGCGCGTTCAATAAAGAATTGATTCGCCTCGGCCTTCGAGTCGAAATGCGGAACCTTGTAGCTGCCGTTGAGCGTGGGCATGCGAGTATCGCTCAGAGGCACATGCAGGCGCACATCCTCGAAGGTGGACCAGATTGCATGGGCGATGCCCGCATTTTTTGCCGCTTCCGCCATATTCATCGCGTCGGCCTTCTCCTTTTCGGGCGAGAAGTGATCCCAGAAAAATGTGACACAATACGCGCCATAGGCACCTGCAAATGCGCGCTCGAGACTCGCGAGATCGGCCACATTCGCCTCGACCACCTCGGCGCCGGCGGCTGCGAGCGCCTTTGCCTTCTCGGAGTTGATATCCCGCGTGATGGCGCGTGCTCGGAAGGGCCCGTCAGGATTGTTGAGAATCGCCCGGACCAGCCCGCCGCCCTGCGCTCCCGTGGCACCAACGACTGCAATGATTTTTTTATCAGACATTTTTATCCTTTGTATGATCTTAGGTATCAATCGAAGTGCACCGCCGATGACGTGCTTTGATCCGCGTTTGGATCTGGAATTCACCAGTGTGCACTGACACTTCAACACCCTGCTGTGAAAGCTTGGTTCCCCGAAGGAAGAGGACGTATCGAGACGCGCTGTCCCGGCTGGCACGGGAATCGGCGTGTGTGGTTCAGGATGCACATCTCGTGGTACAGAACATTTTCCCGAACACGACCCCGCGGCGGTTGATGCGGCGCGTTTCTTTTTTCCATCACTGGGAGATGCCGAGTACCGCGCAGATTTCACGCATACCGATCTGGCTGTGGATATGGGTTCAATGCCAGAATCTGACGAAACAGCTTTATCACGCCCTGAGAACACCCTGATTACGCGCGTATCCGGTGCATGGGATAATAACCTCATTGTCACCCTTTCCGATGGACGGAAGGTTCGCGCCGTGAAACTATCCAGCGAAACGCCAATCCTCTGCCCGTTTCACAACGATATCACGGCCTCAGCATTTGTACATTTTTCCGAGCACAGCGGAAATCACTTCATATACTGTAGTTCATGTTCGAAAACCTTTTGGCATACAGAAGATGATGCCGTTCTCGAGCGTCGGCTACTCCCATTCTGGTCCGTTGGAAAATCTGTGTATGAAGCGGGATTCACAGGCGATTGGCGCGTACGTCAGCGTCATGTCGGTTCTGCCAACGGAGGAATTCGAGAAGAAAGGCCCAGGCCGGGAGCCACGATATTCGAATGGGATAGCTCTCGCTGCAACTACGCCCAACCCGTTTCGGAACAGTGTTTTGATAACGTTCAGTCTTGCTGATAGATTCGAAATATCGTTATAATTATCCAACGCAGTCGGTCGGACGATGGAGACACTCGATCATTGGCTCTTCGATGCAGGCACGCACACTCTTCGGATCACCGCAGGGGATCACCCCTCCGGTGTGTACTTTGTCCGGCTTCTCACTCCAAGCGGCAGCGCAGCACGAAGGGTCATTCTGACGAAGTGAATCCCCCATTCCACGCGGGGATTTTCCACTCCCGCAGTTCCGTTCACTCGGATTAGAAGTATGATCAGATCTACGATTATCTCGGTTTTGACACTCTTGTTGTGCTTGTCTTCCGCTTTCCCGGTGCGGGCGCAAACACGCTGGACGCCTCTGGGCATTTACGGGATATCGAACGCGGCCCTTGCTTTTGATGTGAAGACAAATACCATCGTCGTGACGAGTTTCGGCACCGTTGCCACATGTTCGGATGGCGGCAAAACATGGAAGCATCAACCGTACAGCTTCAATCCGTGGTACCCTACTATTCATCTTGTGTCGACGGATTCGTTTCTCGTCACTTCGTACTGGTACGGTGTACTTGCGACCACGGACGGCGGAAGAACGTTTCGCGCGAAGTGCGACGGCTTGCCACAGCGCGAGTCTCGGCTACAGTCTCTAACGGGAAATCCCCGGAACGCATCCGAGGTTTACCTGTGCAGTGGAGACGTATATCGCACAACCGATTTCGGCGATTCGTGGTCCCTCCAGACGGCCGGCATCGCGATTGGTAAGGCGTTTTTCCGGCTGGGGATATCACCAGTACATTCGAATTATATGTGTGTCGTAAATGATTTTCAAACGGAACCATGCATATCCTTCGACGGCGGAAAGTCCTGGCCCAGGAGTCGGATATTGGCCCCGTTTGGAGGCGAAGTGTTTAAAATTGTCATAACGCCCAAGGGAAACATTTACGCCGGGGTATGGATGAGCGCGGATTCCGGATTATCCTGGCGCCGGATTACTACGCTTGTCACAGATATCAATGAAGATGACTTGGTTACATGTGTATCAGACTGTGTCTACAATCCGCATGACAGCATGGTGTACATCTCCGAATGCGACCGAAGCGGCGTCTTTCGCGCTCGGGATGGGGATACACTCTTTACCTCCACTCCACTTTCATGCGCGTATGCTTATGACCGGGTTGGTTCTGAACTTGCCGTCGATCCGGGCTCGGGCACCCTGTTCGCGGCGATTATGGATTCTCTTTACAAATACAACTCCAACGTGTACGAATGTGTATCGAACGGTTTGTTCACCGTCCCGGTTCCGTCCATCCGGGCGAATCCGCGCGATGACAATTTCATGTTGGCAGGCAACAACTATTATTTCTTGAAAAGCAGCAACGGAGGAAAAACCTGGAAGGAGCTGGCGGACGGCTGGGGTTCGGCTAACGGACATTTCGTTCAATACTCTCCGAGCGTGCCGGGTCTGGCCGTCATGGGCGCCGAAGGTGGAGCGTATCTGGGCTTCATGCTCGATTCAGGCGATTCGGTTCACGGCATCTTTGTCAAGGAACCGATCTGGGGGCAGGCGCGCTTCGACCCGTTCAACGGGCACGATCTGTACCTCGGCGGCGCGGGTACACTGCTTCGTCTGAACGACAGTCTTCTGCTCGGGAACCCGAATTGGGAGATCTCCCCCGAAAAAGTGAACAGCGATCATTTCATTCATCGGTTCGAGTTCGATCCGAACAACGACGGTATCCTGTATGCCATCACCCACGACAACACGATTGTCCGGTACCGGGACCGCGGACGAACATCGGAGGTGTTGTTCGACTCCCTTCCTTCGGATGTTCCGTATCTCACCTCGGTCGCTCTGAGCAAGGGGGATTCAGCGCACGTCTATGTCGGTTCCACCATGGGATGTTTCGTCAGTTCAGACACGGGCCGCACATGGACTCTTCGTACGGAAGGAATGGGAAGCACCTTTGTGCACGCATTACTCGCCGACCCCGACCACCCCGGTGTCGTATACGCAGGCATGTGGAACAACTGCGGATTCGGACCCGGCGAGGATGTCGATTGCCGGGGCGGCATAAACGTGACAACAGATTATGGACGCACCTGGCATCCGATGATCGATTCGGGACTGTTCAATTGGAACATTCTGGATATCGAGTTGTTACACAAGCCACGCCGCCTTGTGGTCGGCACACAGTGCGGGGCCTACGAGTTCGTACTTCCCGATATTTCCCCAGTACAGCCGCGACCGCCGTCTGAAGCCGTACTTTTTACACTCGGACAGAATTACCCGAATCCATACGGGAGAGCACGCGGCGATGGAACGGTGATTCCGTTTTATCTTGCAACGAATGCGCACGTGAACCTTCGCGTTTATGACGCTCTCGGTCGAACCGTCGCGATCCTTGTTGATGGGTATGTGCATGCAGGGTATCATCAAAGCGCCCTTTCAGCCCGGACAGCCGGAATCCTCCGACCGGGAGTGTACGCCTATGAACTTCTCGTGAATGGCGAAAAGACGGTACGGAAAATGATCGTTCAATAGCGCGAACATTGCAGCACATCCCATTTTCACCCGCATGACACTCTCCAACAGCCGGTGTTCTGCATTTCTACGATCACCGGCTGTCTAAAAAGTGTCCGACCTTGAGTCCAACACGCCCTACGCGTCCGGATCGTGAGGACTGGCAAATACAATAATAACAGGGCAGATCGTATTAGACCTGCCCTGGTCGTACTAAGCTGTGGAGATGGGGGGAGTCGAACCCCCGTCCGAAGAGAAGACTCCGAGACGTCTACATGCGTAGTGTGTCTTTTACATTCGCTGACTGTGCCTCCGGCACACAGGATACATCAGTCGGCTATTCCGGAGATGGGTTTCGGATTCTTCCCCGGACGCTGGAATCCTATCCTGTCTTTGGCGTCGCCCCATCCTTCAGCCGACAGTCAGGCCTCGGGGGGACGTGGTCACCGTTTAGGCGGCCAGTGCGTAGTTATAGTTGGCAGTTAATGCCTTGCCGTAAGATTAACGTGCTTGCGACAGGCACGGCACGCAGTCGCGGACATCCTGCCCCCCGTCGAAACCGGAGCATCCCCGCTTCACGGAACATACCGCTTTGAGGCAGACAAAACCAAATTGAACGTTACACGTTGACACGGTACACGGTGAAGGTAGCAAGGTAGCAAAGTAGCAAAGTAGAATGGCGAGCCGGCGTACGTCGCGCTTCGATTCCCCACTCCCTACTCCCCACTCCCTACTCCCCACTCCCTACTCCCTACTCCCCACTCCGCCGCACCTCGACAAGCTCGGCAGAACACAGTTCCTTCTGTCCCGCGGATCGCGCGGTGTAACTTTGTTCGTGACACGCTTGTCATTCCTGGTTGACTCTCGTGAACGAGCATCCAGATTTTCTGGATCTGTCGAGTTTTCCCTAAAAGGTTGTTTCGATGACTCGTCTTGAGCGATATGAAACGTGTTTGCGATGTGAGCCCATCGCTGGTCACTGCGGTGAATCCTCCAACGCGGTTGATCACACACATCGAATAGGGAACAGGACGCGGTTGGCGTCCGGCATTGCGGTCGCGCTGCTTTCCCCAGCTCTTTGAGGGTGCGCGTGCTTTCCGCAGTACCGAACGACTGCTCTCCCGCACATCCGTTCCGGCAACCCCCTCCCTCGGGAGGGGGTTTTTTTCTTCCCTCTTCCCTCTTCCCCCTTCCCTGTTCCCTCTTTCCCCTTCCCTCTTCCCCCTTCCCTCTTCCCTCTTCCTTCTTTACTTCTTCGCGCGCCTTTTCCGCGACACGGCAAGCAGTTCTTTCAAACGTGCGGCGGCGAGTCCGAACACCGTTCCAGCTTCGAAGTTTCCTTCCTCGTCGCGCGAGCCGGCTTCGACGCCGGTGAGAATTTCGATCCCCTCCTCGATGCGGCGCACTGCGTAGATGCGGAAGCGGCCCGCGCGGACTGCATCCACAACATCGGTGCGCAGCATCAGGTCGGCGACATTTTGCACGGGGATCAACACACCCTGCATGCCCGTGAGTCCGCGCTTGCGGCACACGTCGAAGAAACCCTCGATCTTTTCATTCACGCCGCCGATGGGCTGAATGTCGCCCTTCTGATTTACCGAGCCCGTCACCGCGTACTGCTGGCGGATGGGGATGCCGGAGAGCGCCGAGAGCAGCGCATAGATTTCGGTGGACGAGGCGCTGTCGCCGTCGATGCCCGAGTAGGACTGTTCGAAGGAGAGACTGGCGCTGAGCGCGAGCGGCTGCCGCTGTGCGAAGGTTTCGCGCATGTACCCGGTGAGGATAAGCACGCCCTTGTCGTGCGTGGAGCCCGACATGTGCGCCTCGCGCTCGATGTTGATGATGCCCGCCTCGCCCGCGCCCACGGCCGCGGTGATACGCGAGGGTTTGCCGAAATCGAAACGGTCGCCGCCATACACCGCGAGGCCGTTGATCTGTCCGACACGTTCCCCCTCGACGTCGATCAGCATCACCTCGCGATCGATCATCTCCTGCATCTTGTCCTCGAACAGTCCGTGGCGCTCGCGCATCTCGTCGATGGCCTTGTGCACGTGCTCGGCCATGACGTAGCGGTTGCTGTTTTTGCGGCACCAGTAATGCGCCTCGCGCACGATGTCGGCGATGACGCTGAATTGCGTCGTCAGTTTGTCCTTGCTGTCGGAACGGCGCGCGCCGTACTCGACCACCGCGGCGATGGCCGTGTTGTCGAAATGTTTCAGTCCCTCGTCGCTCACCAGCTTGCGGATCAGCGCGGCGTACTGGTGCACGGCGAGTTCGGTGTTCGGCATTTCGTAGTCGAAGTCGGCCTTCACCTTGAAGATTTTTTTGAAGTCGCGCTCATAGGCCATCAACAGTCCGTAGATCTCGTTATTGCCGATGAGGATGACCTTGAGATTCAGGTCGATGGACTCGGGCTTGATGGCGGAGGCGGTCTGTTGTGTGATAAGATCGAGGGCCTGTATGTCGAGCTTGCGGTAGATAAGCACACGCTGCAGGGCGCGCCACACGCCCGGTTCACTGAGCACGTCGGCCGCGTTGAGCACAAGGAAGCCACCTTGCGCGCGAAGGATGGATCCGGCCTTGATACGCGTGAAGTCGGTGAACCAGAATCCCTGCGTATCCTGCTGCCGCTCGATGGTGCCGAACAGATTCGTGTACGAGGGCGCCGTCTCGATGATCACCGGACACCCGTCGACTCCCTCGTTGTCGATGACGAGGTTCACCTCGTACATCGTGAGATCGGGCTCGTCCTCGCCCTGCCCCCGTTCGCGGAACAGATCGAGATTCGCGAGCACATGATCGATGAGCAGTGCGAGATACTCGGCCACTTTCGCATCGGGGAACAGCTCGAACATCTCGGTAAAGACGAGTTGCACCATGACCGACACAAACATCTTCTCGTGATCCGCGACCAGTTTCTGGTATTCGCGCGAGAGTTGGAGGCCGGCGCGGAACAGTCCCTGCAGCACCTCGCGATGCGCGCGGTACTTTTCCACCAGCGCCTCGGCCTGTTCCTCGGTGATGGTGCCCGCCTGCACTGCCTCGCCGAGGTCGCCGATCATGACGGCCTTGTCCTCTATTTTGACGAGGATCTCGGGATGCACCACCTGTCCTTCCTGCACACGGCCGAGCACAAAACCGTCGGGCGCGATGGTCTGCGAAAATGCCTCGAAGGTTTCGGCCTCACGGCGCCCGTACTCGTCGATGATGGACTGCCGCTTCTTGAGATACTCGTCCTCCTCGAGAGCGCGTGGAATACGCTGACGCAGGACACCTATCGCCTCGGCGAGTTCATCACGGAAACGCGCACCCTGGCCCGCGGGGAAACGCAGAAGGGTGGGCCTGTCCTCGTCACGGAAATTGTGCACGTAACACAAATCCTCGGGAGGTGTACACGGCAATTGGATTTTTTCGAGTATGGTTTGAATCGTGGTGGCCTTGCCGGTGCCGGAGAGTCCGCACACAAACACGTTGTAGCCGGGGCCCACAAGCTCCACACCCATTTGCAGGGCTTTGATCGCGCGTTCCTGCCCGATAATACCCTCCACAGGTTCCACTCCTTCGGTGGTTTCCGCGGGTATAGTTTCGAGGGGACAGGTCCATCGCAGCGTGTCGGCCGGAAGAGCGACGTGAGGCGGAGCGGGACGGAGATCGGTTGGACGCAGCGGGTAGGCCATGAACAGTCGTCCTGAATGAGGAAGGATAGGGTCCGACAAACCTATCTGTTTTTTCCGAAAAACAAAATGGAAATCGACAGTATTCCGCCGGATTTCCCCGCATTGACATACACTTTGATATATTCTGCACGTATTATATGTAATGATTGAAATATTTTCCGATTCGTTCTGTGACTCGTGGGAAATGTCCGAAGATACATCATGGCTCTTCCGAATCGATTCGAGAACATATTGCCTGAAAGTGAGTTACGGCATTCGCTTCTATGGAATTATTTGCAATTGTACGACCGTACTGGCGCAGTTTTTGCATTTTTTCCTCGCATGATACGGAAAGCGCATGAATAGAATCACACGAAGCACATTTTTCCTTGTATTCCTGATCAGTGCCGGACTCCATTCCCAACCCGTATCCGGGTCGGGTCCGCCGGAGCACGTCCTGTATCTGCGCTCCGGGGCCGTGGCCGACATCCCTACACGCGTCCACAGCGATCCCTTGCACAGCGTGCTGTACCGCGGGGTGTATTCCCGGGCAACTGCCGACGGCAGCGGACAGCGTGAACTGGCGCGCATCGCAAAAAGCGCCGCATTTTGCGCACTCATCGGGAGCGACGGCGAGGGCCGGGCGCTAAACGACAGCGCCGTGTCGCTGCTGCACCGCAAAGCCAACGAGCTGCTTTCGCACTTGCAGCCGGGAGTGGTGGCGGGCAGCTCCGACGTTCAATGGCGCGCCGTGGAACTGACACAATTTTCGGAGGCCTACGCGTTTCTTGCCGCGGCGGGCGCGGCCACGGCGGCCTCCGGCGAGGCGCTGAGCGCCTTCGCGGCGCAGGCGCACAGCGCGGCCGCATCGTTTCTCGCGCCGAAAAACAACCTCACACTTAAGCTTGCCGCGGCGGCGGGCACGGCCGCGCTCGCACTCGAACGCGCGCCCGATTCACTCATCCGCGCCCGGGCGGCCGTGTGGCGGGAAGCCGCGTTGCGGCGCATCGAGGACGTCCTGTACGAAACACAGAGCAACAACGGCACGACCGGCTACGCCGAGGGACCGTACTATTTCCGCTACGCCATGCTGCAGGTGCTGCCCTTCCTCGACGCGATGGACGCGCGGCAGAACGAGGCGCGTCCTCCCTCCCCCGCTGCAAATCCCGCCACGGATCCGCGCTTCCTCGCCCTGTGCGACTGGATCACCGCGCTGCGCCAGCCCGACGGACGGCTCCCGGCCTTCGAGGACACGTACATGGACATGGGTTTCCCCGAACTTGCCCTGCTCGGATTTATCGGACCCAGAGATCCGAAATATGCGTGGGTGCATTACCGGCCCGACGGGCGCGCGCTCGACGCGGAGGGCCTTGCGGCGGCGCTCGACGGCACGGCGGATTTCCGCGTCGAATACATCTGCGCGGGCGCGCGGCCGCTCCCCGCAGCCGATGGCACGGCGCTGTGGGCGTCGCCCGCGGCGGGATACACCGTGCTGCGCGGAGGCGGCTCATGGCTGGCGGTGATAGGCAAACACGGCATCGCGCGCACACACGGCTCGGTGCTTGGAAGCGGACACAAACAGGCGAACGAAGGCGCGTTCATCCTGCATGCGCGCGGCGTGTTGCTGGCCATGGAGCCCGGCTACCCCAGCTTCGAACAGCGCGACAGCGTGTTGTACGGCCGCAGTCACAACGTGCTTCTGGTGGACGGGCGAGGTCCCGACAACGTGTCACTCACGCGGGCTCTGTTCGGTTCGGACGCGCACATCGGCGACACACTCTCGGGACCCGGCGTGCAGAGCGCCACCGTGCGTGTTTCGTATGAGGGCGCGCGCATCGAACGCACGTATTGGATGTTCGGAGACGGGACGGTGTATCTGCGCGACGACGCCCGGTCCGAAACCGAACACGTGTTCACACAGCAGATACACGGCAACGGCCTCGCCTCCGCGGGCACGTTCCGGCGGAGCAGCGACGGCGCGGAGGCGCGCTGGACGGCAACTCCCGCGGCGCTTCACACCATCACCGAAAGCGCCGGGGGCAGTCTCTCGGCCGAGGCCGTGGAGCGGCGACATTCTCCCGCGTACCGCACACTGGCCTCACACAGCGCCCACTACATGTCGGTGCGCGGACGCGCGGCCACCATCTTCACCACACTCGCGCCCGAGGGCTGCGGCGCCGATACGGCCGCGCTGTCGCGCGCGCGGGACGGATCCGCGGCTAAGCTCACGTGTGCCCGCGGAGCGGTACGCCGCGAGGCGGCCGCGGGTCAGGAGACGGGCGCGCTCGCGCTTGGCACGGGTCCGGACCGGATTCGCGCCGTCGCGCGCACGCTCTTTGTTGAACGATCGCCCGGCACCCTGCTGCTGGTGTTCGACAGCGCCCGCAGCATTGAAAAAGATGGACGTATCCTTTTCTCCTCCGCACAGCCGTTGCGCGGTCTGCTGCGGATGGAGGGAGACACGATCGAGCTTGTGGCCGACGCGCCTTCACGGACCGATGTATCGCTTGGACTGCGGCGGGAAGCGCGGCGTGTGGAAGGCGCGGGATACACGGGCACACGTGTGGAAGGTGCGATGTTTGTGTTGACGGATGGTACGGGACGTCTCAGCGCACGTATTGAAGCATCGGGTCCGGCGCTCGGCATTTCCGAAATCCGCGGCGATGCGACACGACCGCGCACGGTGTATCCGACGCGGCTGCACGCGGGACAGCCCGCGCTGCTTACCGTCCTCGCGGAGGGCGGCTCCGCGGCACTCCGTCGTGTCGATGTGTATTCGTCGCTTGGTACCGTGCTGTATCAGTCTTCATTTGATGGTGCTCCCGCCGAGGATGGCGGAGTTGTTCATCTGCAGTTGCCCGCGCTTCCCGCGGGGGTGTATTTTCTCCGGCTCGACAACGGGGGGCACAACGAATTTGTGCGGTTGGTAGTGATGCAGTAGGGGTAGATGGGTAGACGGTAGATGGTAGATGGTAGGTTGGTCTACCGGGGCCGTGTGAGGAGACAGGAGGGAGGAGACAGGAGGGAGGAGACAGGAGTCTGTTGCACAGAGATATAATCGGACAACCCCCTCTTTTTAAGGAACGGGTAGATGGTAGTTGGTAGATGGGTAGGTTGGTCTACCGGGGCCGTGTGAGGAGACAGGAGGCAGGAGACAGGAGTCGCTTGCACGGAGGTATAATCGGACAACAACATCTTTTTATAAGGGGGTGGAGCGAGTTCGCTCCCGCTGTCCCGCTGTCGCGCTGTCCCGTTGTCCCGTTGTCCCGTCGCGCTTCGACTCCGCTCAGCGAGACACTATTTCGTTGTTCCGCTCCCGCTGTCCCGCTCTCCCGCTGTCCCGCTGTCCCGCTGTCCCGCTCTCCCGTTGTCCCGCTGTCCCGTCGCGCTTCGACTCCGCTCAGCGAGACACTATTTCGTTGTTCCGCTCCCGCTGTCCCGCTGTCCCGCTGTCCCGCTGTCCCGCTCTCCCGCTGTCCCGCTGTCCCGCTGTCCTGTATCAGGAGGCAGTCTTCGCCTCATCCCACAGGCGGTCCATCTCTTCAAGTGTGGAGGAATAAATATCGCTTCCGTCCTCACGGAGGCGTTTCTCGATGTAGCGGAAGCGCGAGGAAAACTTGTTGATGGTTTTTCGCAGGGCGTCCTCGGGATTGACGTTGACGAAGCGCGCGTAGTTGACGAGCGCAAAGAGCAGGTCGCCGAATTCCTCCTCGATACGATCCTGGGGCATCGAGCCGACGGCCTCCTGAAGTTCACGCGTTTCCTCCTCGACCTTGGCCCAGACCTGATCGCGGTGCGGCCAGTCGAATCCGACCTTGGAGGCCTTGTCCTGTATCCGATGCGCCTTGAGAAGCGCGGGCAGCACGTCGGGCACACCGTCGATGACCGACTCGCGGCCCTCCTCCATTTTTATCTGCTCCCAATTTTTTTTCACCTCCCGCGCGTCCTGCACCTCCACATCACCGAAGATATGAGGATGGCGCCGCACGAGTTTGTCGATGATGGCGCGCAGCACGTCATCGATGGTGAAGCGTCCGTCTCCCGCCGCGATCTCCGCATGGAAGACGACATGCAGCAGCAGATCCCCCAGTTCCGTGCGCAACTCCTCATAGTCCTGATGGTCGATGGCCTCGACCACCTCATAGGCCTCCTCGATGGTATGACCCTTGATCGAGTCGTGCGTCTGTTCCCTGTCCCACGGGCATTCCTTCCGCAGCCGCGTCATGATGGCAAGGAGATCGTCAAAGGTGTATGTGGTCATCTCTGTTTTCTTTCGGCGGTGAACGGCGGTCTGGGGACGAGGAGCTAGTAAGTAGGAGCTAGGAACGGGGAAGTGTGTGCTGCGAACACCAAGATACGAAGCAGGTGTGACAATGCCCCCGCCTACGCGCCTTCGGCGGGCAGACCCGTCGTTTGTTACTCGCTACTCCCTACTCCCTACTCCCTACTCCCTACTCCCTACTCCCTACTCCCCAGTCCCGCTGTCCCGCTCTCCCGCTTTTATGTTAACACACAAGAGCACGAGAGTTTTTTCTGTTATTTCTTTTTCACTCATAACTCGGACTGGCTGGGGCGGCGCAGGGCGGGCTCGGGTGAGACGTTCGGCAGAACGGCGG